>CAMWLE010000026.1 GCA_947175015.1 uncultured bacterium | reverse complement strand
CACCTTAGAATTACTGTTCATCTTGGATGAAACTTAGCAATTCTTAGGCGGCGTCCTTTGACACCTTAGAATTACTGTTCATCTTGGATGAAACTTAGCAATTCTTAGGCGGCGTCTTTTGACGCCTTAGAATTACTTTTCATCCTATTACCAAACAAACGCCAGCACTTCGCCGCCCACCTGCATCTCGCGGGCTTTCTTATCTGTAATCACACCCTGATTGGTAGAAATTATAGCAATGCCAAGACCGCCAAGCACCTTGGGCAATTCATCTTTACCTGCATATACACGAAGTCCGGGCTTGGAGATTCTCTTAATTCCGGAGATAATCTTCTCCTTCTTGTCAGCGCCATACTTCAATGTGATATGAATGGTCTTAAATCTTCCATCATCAATAATATCATATTTCGTTATATAACCCTCTTCCTGAAGTATCTGTGCAATAGACAGCTTCATTTTGGAAGCAGGTACATCAACCGTATCATGTTTCGCCATATTTGCATTGCGGATTCTTGTCAGCATATCTGCAATAGGATCGCTCATTGTCATTGTTTTTCTCCTCCTTCCTACCAGCTTGCCTTCTTAACGCCGGGGATTTGCCCCTTATATGCCAATTCGCGGAAGCATACTCTGCAAATGCCATATTTTCTCAAGTAAGCGTGGGGACGGCCACAAATTCTGCAACGGGTATATGCCTGTGTAGAGAACTTAGGTTTGCGCTGCTGTTTAATTTTCATTGATGTCTTAGCCATGAAAAACTTACCTCCTTATTGTTTTGCGAAAGGCATGTTGAACAGTGTCAACAGCTCGCGCGCCTCTTCATCGGTCTTGGCTGTGGTTACAAAAATGACATCCATACCTCTGACTTTGTCAATCTTATCATACTCAATTTCCGGGAAGATAAGCTGCTCCTTAATGCCAAGTGCATAATTCCCTCTTCCGTCAAAAGCATTCGGATTCACACCTCTAAAGTCACGCACACGAGGCAATGCCAAATTCACCAAACGATCAAGGAATTCATACATTTTCTCACCACGAAGTGTTGTCTTACAGCCGATATTCATTCCCTCTCTGATCTTGAAGTTAGCGATGGATTTCTTCGCCTTGGTGAGCACTGCCTTCTGGCCGGTAATCGTTTCCATATCCGAAACAGCATTCTCCAAAACCTTAGCATTTTCCTTCGCTTCACCGACACCCATATTGACAACAATCTTGACGAGCTTGGGAACTTCCATTGCATTCTTATATCCGAACTTTTTCGTCATTGCTTCTACTATTTCATTATAGTATAATTCTTTTAATCTTGCCACTTTTCGTTCCTCCTTCCTATTGATCAGTCAATCACTTCGCCTGTTGACTTTGCGAAACGAACCTTCTTGTCTCCATCCATCTTAAAGCCGACTCTGGTAGGCTTACCTTTGTAGACAAGCATTACGTTTGAAATATCAATAGGAGCTTCCCTCTGGATGATGCCTCCGTTCGGATTCGCCTGTGAAGGTTTTGCATGTTTTGTAATCTTATTTACCCCTTCTACAAGCACTCTATTCTTCTTGACATCAACGGAAATTACCTTTCCTTCCGCACCGCAGTCTTTGCCGGCGATTACCTTTACCGTATCGCCCTTCTTAATCTTCATCATTGACATATGGCACCTCCTTATAGTACTTCCGGTGCCAGAGATACTATCTTCATGAACTGTTTTTCACGAAGCTCTCTTGCTACCGGCCCAAAAATACGGGTTCCTCTGGGTGTCTTGTCTTCTTTGATAATTACTGCCGCATTCTCATCAAATTTAATATAAGAACCATCCTTACGACGAGCGCCTTTCACAGTACGCACTACAACTGCTTTGACAACATCACCCTTCTTTACAACGCCGCCTGGTGTTGCATCTTTAACGGAAGCAACTATCACATCACCTATCTGCGCATATCTTCTCGTAGAACCGCCCATAACGCGGATACAAAGCAACTCTTTCGCACCGGTGTTATCAGCAGCTTTCAATCTTGTTTCCTGTTGAACCATGATTTTCCTCCTTCACCGTGGCTACGGCTGGTTTCACTACTTCACTTTTTCTACAACTTCCACAAGTCTCCATCTCTTGTCCTTGGAGAGAGGTCTTGTCTCCATCACCCTGACGGTATCACCGATATTGCATTCATTCTTTTCGTCATGAGCTTTTAATTTATAGGTACGTTTCACGACCTTTTTGTAAAGAGGATGCTTTACATGCTCTTCAATAGCTACAACTATGGTTTTATCCATCTTATTGCTGGTAACCTTACCAACACGGACTTTTCTCAAATTTCTTTCCACGATTGATCTCCTTTCCTCGCACCCGGCGGTTATGCCCTGGCCTTCTCGGTAATGACTGTATGGATACGTGCAATGTTCTTCCTTACTTCCTTAATTCTTGCAGTATTCTCCAACTGGTTGGTTGCGTTCTGGAATCTCAAATTGAAAAGTTCTTTCTTTGCAGCAGCAAGCTCCTGGTTCAGTTCCTCCGGTGACTTGGTCTTTAATTCTTCTACAAATTTATTTGATTTCATTATTCTACACCGCCTTCCAAATCTGCCTTAGACACGATTTTGCACTTGCAGGGAAGCTTATGCATTGCAAGACGAAGCGCCTCTTTTGCCTGTTCTTCGGGAACACCGGCGATTTCAAACAACACACGCCCCGGCTTCACAACTGCCACCCAATACTCCAGTGTACCTTTACCGGAACCCATACGGGTCTCAGCAGGCTTTGTGGTAACAGGCTTATCAGGGAAGATCTTGATCCAGACCTGGCCTGTACGCTTGGTATAACGAGTAAGCGCAATACGCGCAGCTTCAATCTGATTTGACTTGATCCAGCATGGCTCCGTAGCTACCAGACCGTATTCACCGTAAGTAATGGTGTTGCCCCTCATTGCCTTGCCCGTCATACTGCCGCGGAACTGTTTACGACGTTTTACTCTTTTAGGCATTAACATTATTCATCACTCCCTTCCATCTGATTTCCTTTTGTAGGAAGTACCTCGCCCTTGTAAATCCAAACTTTAACGCCGACTTTGCCATAAGTGGTATCAGCCTCAGCAAAGCCATAATCAATATCAGCTCTCAGGGTCTGAAGGGGAATTGTACCCTCACTGTAAAATTCGGTACGCGCCATATCAGCGCCGCCGAGACGTCCTGAGCAGGCTGTCTTAATACCCAAAGCACCATTCTTCATGGTTCTGCCCATGCAGGATTTCATTGCACGTCTGAAAGAAATACGGTTCTCCAACTGCTGTGCAATATTCTCTGCTACCAACTGCGCATCTCTGTCAGGACGCTTGATTTCCTGAATATCCACCAGAACCTTCTTGTCAGTCATTTTGGAAAGCTCTGCCTTGGTAACTTCAATCTTCTCGCCGCCCTTGCCGATAATCAGACCGGGTTTTGCTGCATGAATAATCACTCTGATCCTGTCTGATGCTCTCTCAATCTCAATCTTAGAAACGCCGGCATCATACAACTTCTTCTTCAAATGCTGCCTGATCTTGTGATCTTCGATGAGATAATCTGCGAACTCATCTTCAGCATACCATCTGGAATCCCACTTCTTAATAACTCCGACTCTTAAACCATGCGGATTAACTTTCTGTCCCATTGTAATGTTTGCTCCTTTCCCTACTTTTCATCCAGTACCACAGTGATGTGGCTTGTTCTCTTTTCAATTCGATAAGCCCTTCCCTGTGCCCTGGGGTGAATGCGCTTCATGGTAGGCCCCTTATTTGCATAACATTCCGCAACATAGAGGTTTTCACTGTTCATACCATTATTATTCTCAGCATTTGCGATCGCTGACTCAATCAGCTTTTTGATCAGGCTGGAAGCATATCTGGGATTATATTCCAATATAGCAAGTGCCGTCTGCACATCCTTACCGCGGATGGCGTCCAACACGAAACATGCCTTCTGCACAGACACTCTTGCATAAGATAACTTTGCTGAAGGTCTGGTATCCTTCTGGGCATTTCTCTCTCTCTTAATTTGACTTCTATGTCCCTTAGCCATAGATCCATATCCTCCTTATCTACTACCTGGCTTCAAACTTCTTCACGGCCACGCTGAAGTCCCCTGGCACTGATTGCCTGACTTCTATGGAAGGGATTTCTTCCGTTTTCCACTTCCATGGAAGGTCTCACGCCAGTGTCTACAGGGTTTTCGGCTGCTGCAGTTACCTTACCTTTGATTTCTTCTCATCCTTACCATGGCCGCGGTAAGTTCTGGTCGCAACAAACTCTCCCAGCTTGTGGCCAACCATGTCCTCGGTAACATATACAGGCACGTGCTTTCTGCCGTCATGAACTGCAATTGTGTGTCCTACAAAGGAAGGGAATATTGTAGAACGACGGGACCAAGTCTTGATAACCTGCTTCTGCCCTGAAGCATTTAAAGCATCTATTTTCTTCAACAGGCTTTCGTCTGCGAAAGGTCCTTTTTTAAGTGATCTAGCCATTGTTTTTCCTCCTGTTTTTATATAAAAACATTTTATTACTTGATTGCCTTACCATCACGTCTTCTCACGATCAGCTTATTGGAAGCCTTCTTAGCCTTACGAGTCTTAAGACCCAATGCAGGCTTGCCCCAAGGTGTACTGGGACCTGGACGACCGATACCTGTCTTACCTTCACCACCACCATGAGGATGGTCATTAGGGTTCATAACAGATCCGCGCACTGTCGGGCGGATACCCATATGGCGCTTACGTCCTGCCTTACCAAAATTGATCAGATTGTGATCGGCATTGCCGACAATACCCACTGTAGCGCGGCACACAAGAGGAACCATTCTCATCTCACCGGAGGGGAGGCGCAAAGTCGCGTATTTTCCTTCCTTTGCCATCAACTGCGCGCTGTTGCCGGCAGAACGAACCAGCTGACCACCCTTGCCGGGATATAATTCTATATTATGAACCTGAGTACCTACCGGAATCTCGGACAGCGGCAGGCAGTTGCCCACTCTCACTTCCGCATGAGGGCCGTTCATGATTTTCATTCCGTCTGTCAAGCCCTGAGGTGCAAGGATATACGCCTTTTGTCCATCTTCATAACAAATCAGTGCAATATTTGCACTCCTGTTAGGATCGTACTCAATACCGATAACTGTTGCAGGAATACCATCCTTATTCCTCTTAAAATCTATGATTCTGTATTTTCTCCTATTGCCGCCGCCCTGATGTCTTACGGTAATCTTGCCCTGATTGTTACGGCCGGCATTTTTCTTCAGAGAAGTACACAAGCTCTTCTCCGGAGTCTTCTTGGTAACTTCAGAGAAATCGGAACCTGTCATATTCCTTCTGGAAGGTGTATAGGGATTATATTTCTTGATTCCCATTGTTGTCTTATCTCCTTTTCTTCGATTCTTTGCGCGGCAAGGAATTCACGCCGCATACCTAAATCATCCTGCCTTTGTTCTGCAATCCTTACAGTCCGGGATATATCTCAATATCCTTGCTGTCATCCGTAAGCTGCACTATGGCTTTCTTGGTTTTCGCTGTCTTGCCCACAACCATCCCGCGTCTCTTCTTCTTGCCTTGATAATTCATGGTGTTGACACTTTCTACCTTCGCGCCATCAAACATTTTTTCTACAGCTTCCTTGATCTGGCTTTTGTTTGCCTCCGGATGAACCAGGAAGGTATATTTCTTATCTCCCATACCGGACATGCTCTTCTCTGTAAGCACCGGTTTGAGGAGAACGTCATAGTATTTAATATCTGCCATTACGCATACACCTCCTCGATTTTTGCAACAGCATCCTTAGTCAGAACTACCGTCTTAGCCTTCATAATATCATATACATTAATGGTGTTGGCCAAAGTAGTATCCACATCTGCCACATTTCTTGCGGACATAACCACATTGGCATCATTCTCAGCAATCACCACCAACCCTTTTTGAACCTGCAGATTATTCATCACAGAAACAAAGTTCTTCGTTTTAATCTCATCAAATTTCAATTCGTCAACAACAATCAATTTGCTGTCCTGAACTTTACTGGTCAGCGCGGATTTCAGAGCTGCCCTCTTTTCTTTCTTATTCATCTTAAAGGAATAATCTCTTGGAACGGGAGCAAATACCACACCGCCGCCTTTCCACTGGGGCGCTCTGGTTGAACCCTGTCTTGCATGACCGGTTCCCTTCTGTTTCCAGGGCTTTCTGCCGCCGCCCGACACCTCAGAACGCGTCTTTGCCTTCTTGGTTCCCTGACGCATATTCGCAAGGTGCTGTACCACTGCCATGTGTACCAGATGTTCGTTAATCTCCACACCGAACACGGCATCACTTAATTCCATCGTACCGACTTCCTTGCCTTCCATATTATAAACAGATACGCTTGCCATCTGATTGGCCCTCCTTTCGCTCTATTCTTAACATTCAACCTTAACGGTCTCTTTGATGGTCACTAACCCCTTCTTAGGTCCGGGAACGGAACCCTTCACCAGAAGCAGATTCTTGTCCGCATCCACCCTTACCACCTCAAGGTTCTGAATCGTAATTTTCACACAACCCATATGACCAGGCATTCCCTTGCCCTTGAACACACGGCTGGGGGAAGAACATGCACCGTTGGAACCCTGATGACGATGGAACTTGGAACCATGTTTCATAGGTCCTCTGTGCTGTCCCAATCTCTTAATTGCACCCTGGAAGCCTTTTCCTTTTGAAATTGCGGAGGCATCAACCTTATCACCCACTGCAAAAATATCAGCCTTAATCTCAGCGCCCAAGCTGTATTCCCCTGCATTCTCAAACTTGAATTCCCGGATATATCTCTTAGCGCTGACACCAGCCTTCTTGCAGTGACCTGCCATAGCCTTATTCGCGCCATGTCTGTGAATCACTTCCTTTTTGCCGCTGGCATCCTTATTGACGATCATTTCCTTCTTGTCAACGAAGCCTACCTGCACTGCGCTGTATCCATCATTCTCTTCGGTCTTAACCTGAAGAACCGCACAAGGTCCGGCCTGAAGCACAGTTACCGGAATCAAAGTACCATCTTCGGCGAAGATTTGAGTCATTCCGACTTTTGTTGCCAAAATTGCTTTCTTCATTTTTCCTCTCTTTCTGCCTGTAAGGCATTGTCTGGCTGCTGTCTCTTCCTGTCCGCCGTCCCAACTCATAGGTTATGGGTTGTCTCACAGGCTGACAGCAACAGCTTCTACATAGCGGACCACCCGGTTACTGTTGCGCCATAACCGCCGGAGCACTGCTCCATGACACGTCTCACACATAAGCGCCGCGCCCGTGTTCATACGTCTAAGTAGAGGTTTTGTTTTACTTTTTATTCTTCATTTTTATGTCAATGTACACACCCGCAGGCATCTCCAGTCTCTGCAAGGCATCAACTGTCTTCTGGGTGGGTGCAATGATATCGATCAGTCTCTTGTGGGTTCTCTGCTCAAACTGCTCTCTGGAATCCTTGTACTTGTGTACGGCTCTCAGAATCGTAACAACCTCTTTTTTCGTCGGAAGGGGCACAGGGCCGCTTACCTCAGATCCGGTTTTCTTTACAGTTTCAATGATCTTCTTTGCAGATGCATCAACCAACTGATGCTCATAAGCCTTCAGTGTAATTCTCATTACTTGACTTGCCATAAAAAAAGTCGCCTCCTTTTCGCACTTTTAACGAAATGAAAATTCTCATTTTCATTTTTAGTACGACAAGCGGTGACTGTACACTCTCCCGTGTGTGTCCTAAATTCTTACGCAACTTCTCTGAACTTTGACCTTACACGTCCGTTTCTACATAATCATAGACGTTCATTGGGTACAGTGACTTGTCGTCAGTTTCCTAACTTGACATTCGCTCCACGGAAAACCCGACCGTCATTTCTAACAGCCGACAACCTCACGTTTCACAGCTATCATGCCACAGCAACATCTAGTATACATGGTAATTTCTAAATTTGCAATAACTTTTTTATCTTTTTTTCAAATTCTTTTTCTGCATATCGGCTCTTTGCACTGCTGTTTATGCAAAATGCACAAACATAGACACCATATAGCTCATTTCTTGTAATATTCACCATCTTTTTACATTGTATTCATACATTGTTCATATTTAATTGCTATAATTCTTATTATCACAGATGACAAATATTTGTGAAAACAATACAGCTTATAAGAAAGATTTTTTCATAATAGCCCGGTGGCCGAGAGGTTGCCGGGCACTCCTCATTTCAGACAGTTCCATCCCCTCAGTCTAACACTAGCTTTACAGGAAATCCCCTTATATCCGGCACCACACATGAAAGTCCGGGGATTTCCTGTATGCCTGCATTATAGCACACTTGGATACCATTTCCTGTTATTTATCTTTATGCTCCTGGCTAATTGCAAGGATTTCATCATTCAGTTTCAGCATTCTGGCATCCAGGTCCGACACCATTTTCGCACATTCTATCAGTTCATTCTTGATATACTCCGGCGCATCTCCTTCAAATTTATAATGAATCTTATGCTCAAGACTTGCCCAAAAGTCCATTGCCACTGTCCGAATCTGAATCTCTACCTTTGTATCCTCTATGACCCTGTCCGACAGAAACACCGGAACTGTTACAATCAAATGATAACTCTTGTAACCGCTGGCTTTGGGAAATGTGATATAATCCTTTACCCGCAGCACCTTGATATCCCGCTGCGTTCTGATCATATCAGCAATTCTATAAATATCGGAAGTAAATGAACATATAATACGAATACCGGCAATATCATTAATATACTTTACCATATTGTCTATAGTGGATTCATAGCCATCTCGTTTCAGCTTCTTCACAATACTTTCCGGGGTTTTAATACGAGCCTTGATATGTTCTATAGGATTGTACCGATGCACATGCTGAAATTCATCATTCAATATATCGATCTTGGTTTCAATCTGTCTAAGCGCCGCATTATAAATAAGCGTTACTTCTTTCCAGCTATCGATTCCATCACGATCCTCTCGATAGTCTTCCTTCAATTCCATTTCTACTCCTTTGGTTATACTGTACTTTTTGTCATGCTCCTGCATATGTAATAAAAACTGACCGGATTCAGTATACCATAAATACTTGCACAATTGTATATTATCCACAAAAGTTAATCCTTTTTTAAGAAGATTGATGTTATTTTTTTCATTTCAGCGAACCTTTCCAAGCGGGGCAAACAGATCGCTGAATTGCTACAATGATTCACCGTATGAAAAGTCATACCTTCTATATATATGAGAATTGATACATAAAAATACCTGCATACGATAACTTTTCATAACTTTTTATTTCTGAGCAAATTACTTGCTTTTATTGGGAAAATCTATTATGATTAACCATGAAATATCATAGCATAATGACAGTCATCGTATCATAACAGGACATAACATATTATCAACGCTATGTCCGCAGGAAAGGACAATAACATGTTTCGTTTATGGGCAAGAACTTTCAGGGATAATCATATGCTGCAGGATACCTGCATTGAAGATAACAGTAGCGACACCCGCACACATAAAGTTTTCAACGCCCTGGACGAAGTATGCTATCAATTTGATCTGGGAAAACCTGTCTGGCTGAACAAAACCATATCTGAATTCAAGCGTCATCGCAAAGCCCGCTTTACACAGGATAACTTTATTGAGACAATTGATTTTGACTATTTGGAAATTCAAGTAATTGAGGAAGATTAGTATTGACTTTTCCTCAAATTGGGTATAATATCGTCTTAACACATAGTTTTCAAAACTACTTGTTGTTGCTTTCGCACTCGTCACGCAGTTTGCAAAAACGCATACAAACCATTCTTCTCATTGATGGGCGTTTCCCTGGTCAAACAGCACAGAAGCAGAAGAAATTGCCGCAGACAGCAGCGAAACAGTTCAACGCGGAAATGCAATCACAAATTCTAATGGTCTTGGAACCGAAGCGCATGATAGAGGCGCTGGAATACAGAACTTTATCAATAGGAGGTATTTGATATGCAGATTACAATAAGAGAACCTGGAAGTGCAATTACACATTTTATCGGCATGATGATGGCCATTTTTGCCGCCATACCACTGTTGGTCAAGGCCGGATTATCCTCACGTTCTATGAGCCTTGGCGCCATGACGGTCTTTATAGCCAGTATGATTTTACTCTATGGCGCAAGCGCCACTTACCATTCTGTAAATCTCACCGGAAAAGCGCTGCGTATTTTCCGTAAATTAGATCATATGATGATCTTCGTACTGATTGCAGGCTCCTATACACCGGTTTGCCTCATTGTGCTGGGTGGAAATCTGGGCTACGCACTGCTTGCACTGGTATGGGGTATCGCACTGGCCGGCATGATCATTAAGGCTTGCTGGATCACCTGTCCAAAGTGGTTTTCCTCCATCATTTATATTGCCATGGGATGGGTATGTGTGCTGGTATTCGGCAGATTACTTGACACACTGGCCCCCGCAGCATTTCTGTGGCTTCTGGCCGGCGGTCTCCTCTATACAGTGGGAGGTGTCATCTATGCGCTGAAGCTTCCCATATTTAATTCCAGGCACAAGGATTTCGGTTCCCATGAAGTATTCCACCTCTTCGTCATGGCCGGAAGCATATGCCATTTTATCTTTATGTACACCTATGTGGCCTGATAACAGAATGCCTTTTTACGTCATATACCTTCGTCCTATGGAATTACCCGAATCCGTGAAGTTCAACATGATACAGTCACCTTGGAACTTTATGATTCGCAAGAATTTCTTAAGCGTTAAAGTTTAAAATGACTTCTAAGAGGCACTGTCTCTCCATGAAACGCTGCAATCCTGAAGAATGCCAGGCGAACGAGTTCGTCTGGCATTCTTTTGTGTATGACAAGTTCTGCAAAGCCGAACTTATTACGCACTACTCCTCATATCCATTGGGATTATTTTTCTGCCATCTCCAGGAATCCTCACACATTTCCCTGATGCCATACTGCGCTTCCCATCCAAGCTCTTCTTTGGCAAGGCTTGCATCGGAATAGCAGGTTGCAATATCCCCTGCACGGCGTTCTTTGATGACATAAGGAATTTTTACCCCTGTGGCCTCCTCAAAGTTCTTCACAATATCCAGTACACTGTAGCCCACGCCCGTACCCAGATTATAAATCTTCAAACCGGCCTTTTCTTCTATTTTCTTCAGTGCCTTCACATGTCCTGCGGCCAGGTCCACCACATGGATATAGTCGCGGACACCCGTTCCGTCATGTGTATCATAATCGTCACCAAATACACCCAACTGCGGAAGCTTTCCTACTGCCACCTGGGTAATATAAGGCATGAGATTGTTAGGAATGCCGTTTGGATTCTCCCCCATGGTACCGCTCTTATGGGCACCGATTGGATTAAAATAACGAAGCAGTATTACATTCCACTCCGGATCAGCCTTCTGGATATCTGATAGTATCTGTTCCAACATGGATTTCGTCCAGCCATAGGGATTGGTACACTGTCCCTTAGGACATTCCTCTGTAATAGGAATTATGGCAGGATTGCCATATACCGTGGCACTGGAAGAGAATATAATATTCTTCACTCCATGCTTCCTCATGACATCCACCAAGGTAAGGGTACCGGCAATATTGTTTTCATAATATTCCCAGGGTTTCTGTACGGACTCCCCTACTGCCTTCAGTCCTGCAAAGTGAATGACCGCATCAATGTTCTCCTGAGCAAAAATGTTCTCCAATGCCTCCCTGTCCAAAATATCCGCTTTGTAAAAAGGAACTTTCTTTCCTGTAATTGCTTCCACACGTTGCAGGGACTTTTCACTGGAATTACATAAATTGTCCAACACCACAACATCATAGTCTGCCTGCTGCAATTCCACCACCGTATGACTGCCGATAAACCCGGCACCACCTGTAACCAAAATCTTCATAGCGCCCTCTTTTCTGTACAGCTTACGGCCTGCCCACCGCGCCGTACTGACTATTTGTTTTCTGTTATACTGCAAATTTAACCGGTGCGCAGTATAAATACAGAATAGCGGAATATAACCGACTTCTCAATACTTATTTGTTATGAGAAGCTGTCAAAATGTTATTATGTTAGCTTTGCTTTTCAAGACACCTCGCACTCATCTATATTTGTGACATAGGGAAGAATCTGTTCCAGATCGTACTCCTCTCCGGCATCTTCAAAAATCATCTCAGTTATGACAATATCTGAAGAACTTTCAGATTCAGTACAGATACCGATCGTATCAATCTGCATTCCATGGAGGCTGGATGACAAAGTCCCCCTGAACAGAGCATCATGGAACCATTCCAATGTTATGAAGTTGAGAGCGGGCAGTAACATCATTATGTCTTCCTTTGTATATTCACAGTTCCAGCGCTGCAAAAAAATCTTCAGCAGGGACCTGACCTTCCTGAAGCCTCATAAAGAACGCTTTCATTTCCGGGTACCCATCCCCAATATCCATAAGTATCGCATCAAAATTGTCCCTGTTAATACAGGACAGCTCTGAAAACATTTCATAATACTCTCTGTCATCGCCATGTTCTTGCAACAGAACCAGCCAAGCCTCTTCCCCCGGCTGACCTTTGGTATGGCGGCGCAGATAATCTTCCAGTTGTGCCTGACCGGAAACCGAAAGTCCCAAAGGATAAAGCAGACGCAGGAAAGCAAGCCTGACCTTTTCCTTTCGCCTGTTGCTGGTGAAAGCATCCAAATCCGTACTGCCGTAATCCTCTTCACCGCACAGAACCTGTTTTGAATAGCCCTCCTGATCGGGAGCTTGAAGCATAGCCGCAAGTCTTGCATCCCATTTTGCCAGCCATTCCACGCTTCCTGCTTCCGACAGATCCAACAGATAATAAGCGTCCATCACTCTCACCGCAGCCGCCAGCAGTTCCGGGATTCCTTTCTCCGAAATTCCTGCCTCTAAACCTTTTCTCTGTTCGACTGTTTCGGATCGTTTCCTCCCATACTCTTCCCTGGGTATTCTTATTTCAATCCTTTCCAATCGTTCGCATTCTTTAAAAACTGCTTTCCCAAATCGAATCCTTTGATCCGGATACGGAAACGATATCTGCACAAGTCCGCCGCAATAGGCAAACGCCCAATCACCAATTTCTTCCACCATAGCGGGCAAAATAATGCTATGGAGGCTTTTTTTGCTCAAAAATGCCTTTTTCCCTATCCCTGTTACCGGACATCCTTCTATCTCTGCCGGCACTTCCACTCTGGCGCCTGAACCCTGATAACCGACAATGTGCACTTTTTCTCCTGCCAATTCATAGTATAGAATACCGCCCGTTATCTCCAACTGCTTTTCCTGCATAACATTCTCTCCATCTGCGCAGCATTTCAATTCATCCAACCCCAAACCACAATCTTATAATTTCAACTCCGCAATCTGTTCCTGTATACTATCCCGGCGCTCACTGAGCATCAATTCCTGACTGTATCTGCTGTAGTCATCACTTCCGAACGTAGCGATAAACTGCGCACTGGCGCTGTCCACTGTCAGCTCTGTCACCAGAACCAACATTTCATTCCCCTGCCCAAATGCCTCTTCCACAAAAGCAAACAATGAATGTAGTCTGTCCTGCACCTTCCCGGTTTCCTCTTTCATTTTGGTCACCTGACCATTATACTTCTCTTTCACCAGACCATAAGCAGCCTCTCCCGTACTATCCCCATGTACAGAAATCTCCCTGTGGCACTCCTCCAGAAACCGAATCACTTGACGATGCTTTATCCTGTCTCCATCAGAAAGCGCATTGGCCGTCTGCTGCTTTTCCAACATTTTTTTACGCCCTTCCGCCTGCTTTTTCAACTGCAATAGCATGGGCGCCGTACTATCGCCCGCTGCCAACGTTCCCACGCTCTTCAGCGGCTGCCGCAAATCTCCCAAGAATGCCGCCTGTCCCATCATCTCTTTCATATCAGCCTGCACCCTGTCCAAAAGCATCCCCAACAGAGAAAGCCGTTCATCAAATGCCGCTCCCTTAGCCCTCTCCACAGCCTGTTTGGAAGGTGTTCCCGCCAAAATATCATTGATTCGATAATCTCTCTTATACTTTTGGTACAAATCATAATATGCGGTAAATTCCTTCACAATCTTTTCACTTCTCAGATATTGTCCCACCAAAGTCTCATCTACCTGCAGTTCTTCTTCCTCATAAAGCGTCAAAATCTCCGACAAATCCTCCCACCCTCTGGCAGTCACATAGCTGCGCCCTTTCACAGTCATCTCCATACTGTAAAAATGCTCTTTTTTCAGCTCCAGATAGCTCAAGACTGCATTGTGAATACGTTTATCGGCCGCATACTCCTTCCAAACCTGATAGTCGGGCTCTACCTCCAGCACTTTCAGACGGTCCAGCGTTACCACATCAAATTCCCGAACTGACTTATTGTATTCCGGCGGATTTCCTGCCGTCACAATAATCCACCCCTCCGGAACCCGATGCCGCCCGAATACTTTGTATTGCAGAAATTGCAGCATGGCAGGCGCAAGCGTTTCTGATACACAGTTAATCTCATCCAGAAACAAGATACCTTCTTTCCACCCGCTCTCTTCCATTGTCTCATACACGGAAGCAATAATCTCACTCATGGTATACTCCGACACACTGTAAGATATCCCGTCATATTCCTTTTGTGTGATAAACGGAAGCCCCAATGCGGACTGTCTGGTGTGATGGGTCATGGAATAGGACACCAACGCAATCCCCATTTCCTGGGCAATTTGCTCCATAATTGCCGTCTTGCCGATTCCCGGCGCCCCCAACAGGAAAATGGGGCGCTGACGTACCACCGGAACCCTGTACTCTCCGAATTCATCTTTCTTTAAATATAGCTTCACCGCATTTTTAATATATTCCTTTGCCTGTTTTACATTCATAATTATCCACCTCATATTCTTCCATCGCCATCATCCGCACCCCTGATTAGAATTACATTTCCATTTCCTCTTCTTCCAACACCACCTTCATGCTCCAGGACGGCACAGGGGCACGATTCTCGTCCTCTCCCAGGAAGGCAAATATCACCTGATACTCCGGCATGCGCTCCGGATAAATACCATATCCGTCCGTAAAATAAATCAGCCCTTTTAAATTCTCAAATTCTTTCTGCGCCAAAAGCGCATCCACATAGGCAAATACCGGGCTGAAATCCGTTGCCCCGCCCCCCGTCAGCTTCCCATTCTGCAGAAAGGCATCGAATTCCTCCTGACAGGTAATCTTCGTATCACTTTGCACCTGATGATCACACTGAATCACATGAACATTCATCCTGTGGAAAAAGTTCTCACCGGATTTCAGGATAGAATACGTCTTATTTAAAAATGCCCTGACAATCTCCCCCCGACAGGATGCCGAAGTGTCAATGGCAATGACAAATTCTTTTACCTTTATGCTTTCCTTATATTCTAATGGCTCAATCAGCGGCAGATTTCCATATTGCTCCAGACCATAAGTATAATAAACATAATCAAACTCATCATCATTCACGCCGATTTCCTCACCGGTTACCATAAAACGGCGCAAAATCTCGCTGTAATCATATCTGTCCCGCGTGGCCTCCTCCAGATTCTTGATCAAACTTCCCGCCTCTGCCCTGGCCTTAGTAAATGATTTCAACTCTGCTTTTACCCGCCTGCTGATTTTCTCCCACTGCTCTTTCGTCATAATTAGCTGTTCCGCCGGTTTCCATAGAGAATGCACATCCCTTACAAATAATCTCTTCCATTCATTCTCTTCCCTGACAGTCAATGGATTCCTGGTAAAATACCGGTAAATCCGTTCTGCGGTAAGGGCTCCCACATCCTCCTGCAAAATTTTCAGCTTTCTTGCCGCCTCCTCATCTTCTTCCAGCACCGCGCCCGCCATTCTCAGCTCTAATATCACATTTTCCACTGCAATATCCGCTGCCAGATCCCACTTATCCGCCTCCAGTTTATCGTACTGAAAGCTATGGAAGAAGATACAGTGCAGCAACATGTGAAGGTAAGCTCTGGTGATATATTTGGGATTTTCCTGATAGCATTTCAGCACATATACCGGATCATAAAAACAAGTGCTGCCATCCGTAGCAAAACACCCTGTCTTCTGCCGTTCCCTGCATGTAAGCTCCGCCAAAGCCCTGTCAAAAAATCTCAAGTGTATCAGAATATCATCCCGCGCAATCCCCATAACCTGTGCTGCCAGTGATGAAATTTTAGCCTCATCGGACATATTGCTCTCCTTCTTTTTAACATCCCGTCATTCCCTCTTGCATCTACCTACTTTATTATAGTAAAAATCAGAAATTATACAAGTACAAATATTCAGTTCACATGAGGGTTGCCGGCCACGAAGTGATCAGTAATCTATAACAGATGTTCACTCCCTATGCCAAATAAGCTTTGACAAAATATGTGCAGGGAAATCGCATCATTTTTGTCAAAGCTTATTCATTACCAATTTCTCATTTTTTTATTGCAATATTGCAAACTTCCAATGGCCTCTGATACACATGCCTCTTTTCCCGAAAGGGTTGTATGCACCTATTTCCTGCGGGAAATACATAGTTCCAGATACTCCGTCAAAGAATTGCAGAGCAGCTCCTTTTTATGGTATTGAATTGTGAATACCTGTCCGCTTTCATTTGCGGCAACCACCAAGCCATCAATCCCCTGATTTTCAATCACAAAACAATCTTTCGGGAAATCCGGATTCATGCTTCGCTCCTGCTGTGTGACCTCAACAACATTTATGTATCCCGCCACATTGAGGCCCGTCCACTCCGTTCTGTAAAAACTGATTGCCCCATATTCTCTTACATATTCCACATAATCTTCCGGAAAATGTAAACCCAATTCTGTTTCCGCTTCGGCAATTTGCTCCACAGAACACCCCTCCACATGATAGAGCTTAGGTATGGTTTTGATTTTATCTATCATTTGACTCATTATTGTTCTCCTATTCCAGTTCCGCTTCGGGCAGATACGATTTTTTATCAGTTCAATGCCCTGTCTGAGCTGTTGCACTTTATCTCCCTTTTCGCTTCTGCCACTTATTTTCTGGCTCTTGCTTCCCAATGAGCACTTCTTTCACCGGCAAAAACCTGTCTGTCAATTTCGGATTCTTTTGTTTTATCATGGAGTATGCTGTCATTGCCTTTCCCACGATGTTCCTCCGGAGTCAATTCTGCCAACGGACTATCTGCATGCTGCCCGATGTGATGCAGCTCAATCACTTTTCCGTCTTTGTTAATCGGTGACAATCCCTGTTCGGCTCTTTCTCTGTTGGTACGTCCCATGGCATCTTTCTGTTCCCAATCAATATCCTCACGAATCAGGCATTTCTTGCCATCGATTTCCGCTTCCACCAATCCTGCATTTTTGTATATTTCATACTCTTCCATGGAATCTATTGCATCAACGATTTCATCAGACCAACCGGTTTCTTTTTTAATCTGTTCTTTTTGTTCATCGGTCAGTCCCTCCGGCCGATTCTGATCTTCCCCGCCATCACCATGCAGGTTTTCGCCTTCTAAATCGTCAGAGCCGTTCTCTCCTCCAGGCAATTTTACAACTGTACCGTCTTCCAGCGTAATAGAATCCGGATTTTGTTCGCCAAAAGGAGTTTCTGCTGCCATTTCCGGCATGACATCCTTACTTTTGTCTGACTCCGCAGCGAAAATGTCCTGAAGTTTGGATTTTAAATCATCCAGAGACGGCGCTTCCCATTTTCCCTGCGCTTCAGACACTTTTTCCGTTTCCGGCACATTTCCCTCTGCAAGAGAAAAGCCATTGTGAAACTCTCCTGCCATTTCATCCTCTCCTCCTTTTCTGTTCCGCATCCATCCTCCCTGTCTCAGGAATCCACATACAAATATCATAATTCATTCGGCACTGCCCGCTCCGCCTTCATAAGCTCCTGCAAGAATACCAGAATTGCAGGATTTTCTGTTATCTGCGCATACCTATATGCAATAAGATATAAAATCACCTGACTGCAATCTTCCGGAAGGGGTGCAATGGAAGGCGTAAGATGCTCTATAAGAAAACGCCTTTGCCGATTATAATCATAATGATTCTTTTCCATGGCAGAAAATGCACTTTCAGCAGAAAACAGTTCATACGCGACTGCTGCCGCAGCGTCTAACTTCATAGATGCCGGTGCTTTCACATACTCAAACAATCTGCACTTGGCAGAAGCAGGCATATTTGTATTGACTACTTCATTATCAACATGGTCAATCAGACGGTAAATATCTTTTGCTATCAGACGGCTGATAATTTCCCCCTTGATATCCCTGTGCTCTGTCTCATTCGCCCGATACAGAGAAGCCTTTTGCCCTTCGCAGGAATATTCCTCCACTTTACAAAGTACGGCTTCTAACCAGTCATTCTGATACACGGCGGCCACACCTTTGTTCAGTTTAGACAATTCTGTAATCTGTTCATCATTCAAACCGGCAGCATACCCCACCAGTTTCCGGTCGGAATATTCCGGCAAGCGCATAATGATTTTCGTGTTCGTATTGCGTATCACAGACATATCCAGCAATCCAGGCGACTGGTCAGCAATAATAAATCCCTCTCCGTAAGTACGCATTTCCGCGATGGCATTGGTCAGCATTTCCACTGACTTGCCAAGCAGATTGGCGCTCTCTGTACTTTGTTCCGTAGACGTCCTCTTCAGGAGATTATGTGCCTCTTCCAGCACCGTCACATGCTTGAGCGGCACATTCATTCCGTCACAGACGGCAATTCTGTATTCCTGCAGCTTCATGACCAGCAATCCCATAATCAGAGATTTCGTCTCGGAAGAACCCACACGGCTCAAATCAACAATCACATTTTTATCAAACAAATCCTGGGGAGAAAGCTCCTCAGAAGTAAATACCATACCATTGATGCCGTTGGTAAGAGAACGAAGTCTTGTGCACAAGGCGCCCTTGTAGTCACCTTTATTGTCATCGGAATACTGCGACTGTTCCATCACCTCGTTGATTTGTTCCAAAACATCTATGAAATTGGGAAACAGAAGGTCGGAGTATTTATTCCGGGACTTCTTCAAATCCCAGCCGGCTTTTATGTAAGCACGTTCTATGGCCTCTTTTAAGACAGCCGGCATTGCTGCATACATGGGCCAGCATACATTGAATATCTCCACAAGCCGATCCAAATGCTCATAAATATGAATCTCTTTCGGAAAGCTGAATGGATTCATGCGGAGCAGCTCTGTGAGCAAAGGATTTGTTCCGTAAACGGATACATCACTTCTGCCTCCGAACAGATTCTTATATTCCCCCTTGGCAGGTTCAATCACAAGAAACCGAACCTGATTCTTCAAAAGCTGAGAAAGTATCTGGTACACTGTATTGCTCTTACCTGCACCTGTAGAACCGGTAATGAAGGTGTGCATTGACAAGCTCTGCAAATCCAGCGCAACCTTTGTTTCCGTTTCTCTGCCCAAATGCCGAATGTCGCCAAGGACAACTTTTTTCTTCTCGTCCTCTTTCTCGTCCTCTTTTTCGTAAGGACGTAACACCTCCTGCGCAAACACGGCATGTTCAATCACAGGAAGTCCTTTCACCGATTTTCGGGGAAGCCCCAGCTGTATCGCAAGCTCATTGGTGCTTGCCAATGCAGTTGCGTCAACAATCGTCTGACGCCTGACCTCACTTTCTGCAGACTGATAGAGAAATACCGGATGCAGAAAATTGGTGACATATCGGGAAATTTCCTTCACCTGCTCATTCTCGGTCCATGTGTTGACTGCCGCAATTTCCAATCCGCTTTGACTACCGGAAACAAGAGAACGATACATACTGGCTGCGGTTTCGGCTTCTGCGGCACTTTCGCCCAGGAAGTAAGCAGCAAAGTCCCACATTCCGATGCTTTCGCATTCATCAAGACGTTTGAGCTGTTTTTCAAGCCGATCCAGGGTATCCATCAAAGATTTGTTCTGCACATTCAGGGTAACTGCCTGAGAATTTCCAAAAGTATTGGTCAATGCCATTGTATGTGCGGTGTTTGCTGAAAAACTGCTTCCTTCATTTTCACTGTATTGCGTTCCTGAGCCATAGGATTGTGTTTGGGTGAAGCTTTGGTTTTCACCAATTGTCTCTCCTATGGCTGCGGAAGTATTGAATCCGTAAGTCAAATTCCTGGAGATAGAATCAGACACCGAATCCGTATGGGAGGTTCCATGGGTTTTGCCCCGGGATACGCTGCCGGATACACCTGCATTGAGTCCCAGAGATGTGTTACCAATTTTCACACCTGCGCTCACACCTGCATATCCGCCAAAGGTTTTCGTAGTTGACGTGGAATCACTTACACCTTCTGTCATTCCGGTAGTATGATTTTGTCCAAACCCAAAGGATACATTATTTCCGCTGGTTTGGGTATTTGTACGTGACAAGTTGTTTCCCTGCGACTGGGCTGTTGCACTGCCCCTAGTAGTGCTTACCCCGGCCGTTTTGCCCCTGGTCATGGTCCGGGCATTCCCCTGGGTATCACTCTCAGATGTACCGGAGCTTTGGTTCAGGACATAGTTGTACTGCATATTAGCAAAAGGAGACATCATCGTATAAATACGCTCATATTCCTTCCTCGTTTCAACCAAATCATGATGCTCCAGGTTATTTGCAATACAGATTGCCGTAAAAGCTTTGCCCTGCATACTATTGATAAACTTTTCCAATCCCTGAATGAACTCTTTATTGCCCACAGAGTCCTTCTCCTGTTTATAGTCGGCAATACAGGTTACACTGGAAACACAGCCGACATGGAGTTTTTCCATATCGGCTTTCAAAGTTTCGCTGTGATACTCATCGGTATCGCTCCCCGGGAACAGTCCCAGTAAGCTCTGCTCAAGGAGCTGCTTCATGGTTCCCGTCGAATGCTGTGTATCTCTGGAACGGACACCCAGATAGAAATCATGATTCTGCCCGTCACTTTGTATCATCAATACCAGCGTACAGGGCTTATTGGATAAAGCGTTGAATATGGTTGCCAGCTTATGCACTGAAAACTCATCTTCCTGATAAACCAATTTGGAAATGCGGAAGAATTGAATCTGGTCAAGCGCTTTCACTGAGGCTTCTTCCAGCGGAATCACCGGGCACCGGCGAAGGGAGGGAACATAGTTCTTCATCACTTCGTCATCAATAATGGTAAGGCAGTGATATAGATTCTGCTGTAACGTTACAAAATTGAATTCCTTCGCTGAATCAGCGTATATCTCCGGGGCACCCGGTTTCTTCTGCATATCCGGCGCCTTCTCAATTACATAACTGCCTTCTGCTTCAGGCTGCTTCTCGTTTCCAAGGGTATTCCCTTTCCATTTCTCCTTTTCAGGTGCTTGGGCCTGCCATTTCTCCTTTTCAGCCACTTCGGCTTTCCACTTCCCAATTTCAGGCGATTGATTGGCTTTCCATTCCACTTTCCAACTACCTCTCTTTTGACTCAAATATAAAATACATTCGTGCAGATACATCATCAAGCGGCGACTTCAAAGGTATATCCGACGCAGGTGCAATTACATACACATGCGGAGATACATGCCTTAAAGTATACAAGTAATATTTTTTTCCTTTATATCTCTCCGGATGCCCCTCTATACGAGTTGGATGTATTTTACGTAATTCACGCAATCTGGGGTCCGTTTCGCTGATTCGCCTGAACACAATTTCGCCATCCTTAATATACGTATCCTTCTCCCTGTGATAGCTGACCCGATACAGCCATTCAAAGGAAGATGACACCGAATAGATATAATTATCATTGGAGTACATCTGATACCTTGTATATCCTGCGATCAACTCCGGTGCCTCTTTCGCTTTGGTGGTCGCTGCTGATTTCTGTAAATATATTGGCGGTATGTTTTGCGGCATATGTTTTATGTTGCTTCCGATTTCACGGGATTGCGTCATTTGAGTAAAAGGATTAACACGATCACTATTACTGCAACTGCCGCTATCGCAATCCCTATGGCTTTTTTTGAGAAACCACCCTGAGGGTCTTCCTGATTCATATTCTGATATAACTGCCGCTGTTGTTCTAAGCGCCTGTCATCGGCAAGTCTCTTTTGCTCTGTTTCTCTATTTTCCTGTGCAAGCTTCATTTTTGCTTCCAGAATCATCCGATCCTGTTCCGCTTTCCCCGATGATACCGATTCACGAATCCCTGCGGAATCCATCTCATTTGATTTGGAAGTATCTTTTCCTGTTCCGCCAACAATGTTTACCGGCTCGGCAAATATCCTTTTTGTTTCAGCAGGATTCCTTTCTATCTCCGCAGATGCCCCTTTCGTCTCCACAGATATCTTTTGCGTTTGGTCAGATACGCTGCCTTTGGTTGCGGAAGCCGTATCAGCGCTGCGCTCGGCCAGTATCCGCTGCACTTTATCCGCCAATAACACCTTGGCAACTTCACGCATATGTGTCATTCTGATATCGGAAAAGTTCTTGATCAAATCCATTTTCAAACTTGTCCAGTAATCTTCATTCCACCTGGATGTATCCTGCGTAAACGGGGTCAGCTCCACATGCCGTTCCAGAAGTCCGGGAATGGCCCTGCAATAGTTATACTCTTCTTCATATCGCACAAAAGTCGGATCGACATCAAGCGAATCTACGAAAATGTATTTCAGTGATTTCAAATCCCTGCTATCCGCAAAGTTCTTGATCTCTATATTCATTCTTTCCTCACTTCCCATCATGCCGCCAAGAGGGGGGCAAAGCCCACCTCTTTTGGGGGGCAAAGCCCACCTCTTTTGGGAGACAAAACTCACCTCTTGGGGCGGCACAAACAATTAATGAACTTGGTGCAAGTCCGGAAGAACGCTGACCAAAGCGAACTTGTTCGCTTGCGTTCTTCCCGGAAATGACTTAGATTTTCTTAGGTCGGGTATTTTCCGGCCTTAGAAAATCTTCATTTCCTTCACACATTACATATCAAGAATGGTGTCAATTTCCTTCATGTTACCTTCGATCCATTGCAGGATATCCTGATTTTCCTTCAGTCTGGCATTCTTCTCCGCCTCATCCGTAGCACACCTTTCCAGCTCATCATACTTAGCGGCAATGATGTTGTCCAGCTCTGTAAAGATGCGGGAAAATTGAGCTTTCATCCCCTCAACCTGCTCACCTGCATACGTCAGCGCACTTTCAATGCCTTCATCTAAATTACGGCGCATCTTAGCCATCAATGCTGTCTGTATCAAATTGGTAAGAACACTGAACTTCTTGATTTTCTCTGTTCTTTCCTCGAAGACATCACGCATAATGGTCTTATATTCCAGCACCGTCTTGTATACATCTTCCTCCTTATAGTCATCCACTGTTTCATATACGTCCTCATCAATGAACTTCGGCGTGAAGATTTTCCACCAGCGCTTTGCAGGGTTTTTCACCTTACGCGTACCGACCTTTTTCTTATGGGAACCTACCTTGACTTGCCTCGTACCGATTTTTTCCTCATGAGAGCCCACAACGATTTCTTCCTTCTCCTGACCAACCTTTTCATAATAGGTTCTTTCCTCATAAGTGGTTTCGCCGATATCCTCCACTGTCTCGGCGGCAAAATCATCGGAAGTCCAGGCTTCTGCGGTTTCACGCATTGTATTTAATGCGCCTTTGATCAAATCAACCGTCTGAAAATCAAGCTGTTCTTCAGAAGCGGTCTCGTCAAACTTGGACAGTTTCTCCTGATATTCCATCAGCAGCCGCTCGCCTGTGCCCACAATTTCACTGTTGATCACACTTTCCAGCTCAGAGGTCAGTTCCGCCATTGCGTCAGAACTGAATTCACTGAACTGATTTACAAGACGCTTTGCCTCGTCACTGTCTGTAATGGTTTCACCATAAGGCCTGAATATCTTGTTGGATTTGACAGTGGCATTCTGCTTGAGCTGTTCCGCTTTTTCCTCAATCCCAGGCATGGGATTAAGGGCGGCAATTTTCTGTTTAAATGCCTCTGCATCCTTTCCGTCCGCAATTTTCTTCCTTACGGCGGCAGCGCGCTCCGCACAAGCCTGGGCCGCGGCAGCATCCGTTGCCACTCTCGTCTTTGCCTTCACAAGCACCTCGTTGCTTTCCAGAACTTCCTGGAAAGACTCCACCAAGTCCTTGATCTTCTTGGTCTTGGCATATTTTTTTACATAAGCAGAAATGGCGGCCTCAATGGAATAAATACCAGAGTGGATCATTGCCAGTTCTTTGGTATCATTATTTTCCATGGCCTGGCTCAGACGATAGTTCAGTTCCTGCTGGGCGCTGGGTGAAAGTGTGGAATACTGTTCCAAGTGCATGGATTTATAGCGCACAAGTTTATAAATCGATATCAAACTTTCCTGTGCTGCAAGAGGCAGTTGGAACTCTTGCGGCTTTGTCAGATGGTCTATATCAATGTCTTTTAAAGTTGTCCTAAGATTAAGGGCAGTAAAAGCAGAACATGGAAACAGCAGCGGATCTTCAATACCATAACCTGCCAAATACCTCTTAGCTCTGGGGATAACGCCCTCAACATCTTCTTTCTCAGGATTCATGGTATCCATCTTGTTAATGACAAACAGGAAACGATCCCTGATCTGCTTGCCTCCTTTTTTCATCTGCGCAGCTACATACTGAAGCAGGGCGGCATCATCATTGATTCCAAACTGGTCCATATTCAATATATACAAAATGAGATTATTGGAATCATTGTTAATAGCACGAAAAGTTGTATTCTTATGGGCCTGATTCTGAGCACTGTTCGGACCGGGTGTATCCACAAGCATCAAAGTCGTATCCTGTGTATCCAGGAAAGGAATGTTGCCTTCCACAGCAATACGATGCACCTTTTCATCCCGATTCAATCCCCACATAATATCATAGGTAAGCGCAGGAACTTCCTGGATTACGTTGTTATCTTCATCATATACAACCGCCTGAAAACCCGGAGCGCCTACATCAAGTATCTCGGTAATTGTTGCCGTACAAGCCTCTGTCTGGGATGGCATCAGCTCCTCGCCAAGCAACGCATTGATCAGTGTAGACTTGCCGGAACTCATGGTTGCAATTACACTGATGGGAAAAATGGAATTATTGACATTTTCAAATGCTTTCAGCAGTTTTGCGTCACGAAATTCTTCTATGGGACCCTTCTGCAAATGCTGAAAGACAGTGACAATCTTCTCATTGATGTCCTTATCGCTTTTGCCGGCAATATACTTCATTCCTGAGACTCTTACAATTCCGTCCCTCTGTGCCTGTTCAAAGGCATCTTCAAAATCATCCCAATCCAATGCCATACCACAGTATTCCAAAGAGAAATCCACCGTGTTAAGTTCCTCGCGAAGCATTTTGGGAAAACCGCCAATCCATTCCTGTAAACGTTTCCCCCTGGTTACCTTGTAAAGAATGCTGTCTGTTGATATCTCCCTGCCATTGACCTTTATTTGAGTTTCCAGGCGGTAGGGATTGTATTTAACATACACCTGAGCCATTGTTCGTCCCTCCATTATTTAGATGTTATATGATTTTCTCAAGATAAGCAAAGCCACAGTAAATGTTCTATGATTTTCTCAAAATAAGCAAAGCCGCAATTTTGGAATAACATCTGCGTTTCATCCTCAGAAGAATCCATTGGTGCACAGTGAAGCTGCTTTTCATAATACTCCGCTAAACTATGCCGCTCATACTTATACATGTAATTATCCATTTCCCGCTGTTCCAGCCAGCTCAAGCCATCGCTGCGGCTCTTTTTTACCAAATAAGCGGCATAGGCCGAAACCGGACAGATAACAGGATTCCGGAAGCCTTTTGCACTGAGGAATTTGCGTTGTCTCTCTATCATCTCAAAGATATTTTCCTCTCGGGAAATGGGCTGGTCTGTTTTGTTTAACACGAAAAGTATCTTTGCCCGGCCGAGATTTTTAGCAACTGTTTCCAAATGCTGTTCTTCATCCATTGTCGCAAGCTGCGTCGCATTGAGCACATATATCATCAGCCGGTATTTTCCGGAGCGTATCATGTCCTGACAGATTCTTGTATGTTCAGGATGCTCACTGGAATTCACCCCCGGAGAATCAAACAGAATCATACGCTGGCCGCCAAGTGTGCTGTTAAAGTATGTACTCACTGTAATCTTAGACGACCTGTTATTCTCATTATCCTCCAGCAGCTCCTCCGTGGAAGCGTTTATGAACATATTGTAGTCATGCTCACTTATGACGCCATCTTCAAAGGGTTTTGAAATGATGGCATGAATTTTGCTTGTGCACGCCGTGGTTTGCATCAAACTAATATCCTTACCCGCAAGGGCGTTGATTATAGTTGATTTTCCCGCACTCATTGTCGCTGTAATCAGGATATTATATGGCGGCTTTTTGATGAACAAAATGTTCTCCTTCACCAGGTTCAGATATTGCAGATACCTCTTGACCCCTTTATGCCGGACCACATCCTTCCATGCCGTTTCATCACCAAGAGCTGCTTCCAGTTCCTTTTCCAAAAAAGCTGCCGCCTCCCAGGGCAGGTTAAAATCCGAAACAATATTGTCAATGATATCCGTACTCTTATCGGTATGTACCAATTTTTTATGAAAGCCAAGCATAATCGCCAAGTCAAAGGGAATCAAGTAACAGAAACCGGAAATCAGATCAATATTTTTATCAAATTTGGATATCTTCTGTCCTTCACATAACTTATCTTTATAAAAAGCAATCTGCGCCTTTGTGTATTTCCTCTTATCCCACTTCACATCACGAATCAATTTCCGAAGGTATTTGAAATATTGTGTCCGTATGTGAATATTTTCCTCCAAGACAGGATGAAATACAATCATTTGCGAACTTGCAAAAATATTCTGTTTCTTCACTGGCACTTTATCCTTTCTCGCTGCTCCAGAGGGCTTCTGTGCCGGACCTCCCTGCAGCAGTTCTATTTTCATTCTGAAACAGTTCAGTGAACTGTCCCAACCGTTTCAAATTTTTCGGCAAGTTCAGGCAGAGACATCTGGAACATATGAAGAATCTTGCCCTCTATATTTTCCAGGAAAACAATATGTCCATCCTCAGTTACATATTGATACACCGACCTGCCTCCTCCTGTTTCAGCGTGAGGTTCCCCATAGGCAGCAGCAACTTCATCAACTGTCTTGTACTCGTTTGCCATAACCTCCGCCATTTCAGGCATCAATCGAATTCCATTTGACCACAGCAAGTTCAGTCCATTGTCATAAAACGAAACTGCCTTTAACAGGGAACGAAATTCCTCACCCTCCCATACATCTTGAAAGAACATAACCATCCAGAGGTTGTTTTTATGATATATGGCAAATGTATGGAATAAAACAGCAGGTGCGCCTAAGTTAGACAGGACAACTCTTTTCTCCTGGTTGAGCAAAACCTGAAAATTTTCAAGCATAACATTATGCTCTGTCATTTATGGCACCTCCCTTTATTTATCTTTCATAACATAGAATCCCACAAAATTCGTATAAAATCCACGGCTGCATTTTGACGGATCTTCGATTATATTACCGGCATTGTCATAAATGGTCGGATTCGCGATTCCCGGCTTATGAGACCAGAAGCCGGTTTTATCTTTTACATAAAAGTGGAAATCCGAACCGCCTCCGGGAGTGTCGGGCGCCGTAACCAACGCAAACATGCGCTCTCCGGCCTTCGGCTCATAGGCGTTTGATTCCACCTCCACCAGTTCCTTTCCCATGGCAGCCAAATCCATTTTCATATACTTTTCAAATGTCTCTTTTACCTGTGCAGGCGAACCATGTTCCATTACATCACTGATCTCATGGAATGTATCAATTCCTGCAAAATGTCCCGGGTCTGGCTTATGTTTATAGGTACTGCCATCCTGTTCTCTGGGCATACCATAGGCATAAGCCATACAATTTGGGCCGGCTCTGCGCGTACCCTCGCACTTCTCCCCATGACGGGAATGCGTATATAACGCTTCGTCCGCATATTCGCCAAACGCTTCCCGGAAATCCAAATGGTCAGAATCAACGAACTCTGGCCCCGCAGACACTTCGCTGAAAAACGCCTTCCTGTCAAACCCGAATTCAGCAAATAAATCCCGGCTGTTGTCTATTTCACTGCGCATCAGCGCAGCAGAGGTTTCTTTTTCATTGTAGCCAAATGCAGCAAATATTTCTTCCGGCGGCTTCATCCTGTCAGCAGAAGGCGGGACTGTTACAACGGTTCCATCTTCCAGGGAGACTTTTGACGCTGAATGCTCTGAAGCGGATATATTCTTATACCCTGTCGAATCGGAAACAACACCTGAAAACAGAGCCTCCAATTTGCCTTTCAAAGAATCCATGGGAAGTGATTCAGCCTCTGATTGATTGGTATCAAGACCTGACTGCACAGGCTTGTCCATACCCTCAAGTTTTAGATTCATGTTTCTCCTTTCTGTCGGAGACATTTCCCCATCTTTTCCATTGTACTATGAAATTGTTTATTTTTCAACAAATATTGACGAATTTCCTCCCTGCCTAAAATTGTCAATAAAAAAAACAAGCTCTGACAATGCGTTAAAGCTTTCCTATGCACTGTCAAAGCTTGTTTCATCTTACTCAAATTATGCTGGCAACAACGCAATATCCGGTACACTCGCCTCCGTTTTCCATTTCGATACTGTCAGAAACGATACGCCCCGAAAAGGCCTAATGCTGATGCAAATATTTTTCTTTTGTGGCAAGTCCCCCACGAATATGTCGTTCAGACTTATTCACATCCAGTACTTTTCTCGCTTCTGCTGCCAACGCCGGATTTACCTGTGCAAGCCTCTCGGTTACATCCTTATGTACAGTACTTTTACTGACCCCGAACGCTTTGGCTGTCTGTCTGACCGTGGCATTACTGTCGATGATATAATTAGCGATGCTGATGGCACGCTCTTCAATATAATCCTTCAAAGGAATACCCCTCAAGAATACTTTTTACCATTGTATGAAGTATTCCCGGGGGGTATGACTGTAATCCACCGGCTCCGGACGGATTTATTTTATGTCAGTCGCATCCTGCCCCTGTCATTTACTTCTGTAAGGCATCTTCCTGAAGTCTGTCAAATTCCGCCATACATTCATCTACCGAAGCTCCGCTCAATAATTTTCGCACAATGATACAAGTGTTTCCCCACTGTTCCACCTTCATGCCCGCATTCGTTGCAAGGACGAAGACATTTTCGTTTATTCTGTCACTCAACGGTTTTAATGCCGGAATACATTCCACCTGAACATTTTGAGATGGAGAGATAACTCTGTTCGTCTCTGCGTAAATTTGAAGCGCTTCATCGGAAACCATGACATCAAGCGTGCGCATTGCATCTTCCGCATGTTCTGCATTGATTCCCACGGCAATACCCGTCATGGACATAACCGGCATTTGTCCCAGGCTGCTTGGAAATCCAATGACCTGCATGTTAAAGTCAGGCTTTCCGTATGCGGTCTCGGCGTTTGCTGCGCCCCAGTATGCCATGACAATCGGCGTCTTCTGCTCCAGAAAATCTGTGCCTTCCCCTTCAATCGCCTCGCTCACATATGCCTTCTCGGCATCAATGTATCCACAGTCAATCATCTCTTGCAAAAACTCAAAACCAGGCCGCATATAATCGCTGTACCTCTTTTCTCCGCTGTTGAGCGCTGCAATTTCCGCCTCCAAATCTCCGCTGTTATAAAGATCCGCATATGCCTGTGCAAAGACAAATGTTTCCAGCCACCAACGGTTTGCGCCCACCGGTGTCTCAATTCCGTTCTCCTGAAATACCCTGCAGCATTCCAGAAAATCTTCCGGTGTTTTCGGCAGCTCCAGATGATACCTATCAAACATATCCTTGTTGACAAACAAACCGTAGGCAACAACCTCCTGAGGAATCGCTAACAGTTTCCCGTCCACCACATTTGCCATTTTTACCACATCACGCAAATTCTTTGCGTTGTCAAGACCGGACAAATCCATCAGTTTTCCTTCTTCCGCAAGTATCTGAATCGTATCCGGATTGAGCAGATACAGATCGTCCATATCATTACGCGCCCTGTCAAGCGCCACTTCATCATAGGTTTTGTCCTGATAATCCTCCGCCGTGTACGTGATGTAATTCACGGTCACCCCCAATTTTTCCTCCGCCAAAGTGACCGTTTTTTCCGATGCGCTTCTGGCCACATTGTCAGCATCCGGCTTTGTCTTCTCCATTGGACTGAACAGAGTCACAATTCTCTCATTCTCCCTATCAAAGGTTATCACATTGTCACCTGACGAATTACCGTCTCCGCAGGCTGTCAACGACAGTACTGTCAATGCGGCAATGCAGAATGCTGCGCTTTTTTTCCATTTATTCCTTGTTTTTTTCATTTTATACCTCCATGCCTGCCTCCGGTGGGCATTAATTTCAATATTGGGATGGAACATCCAAACTGATACCTAAAATTTATTCCTTTCGGTGTACATACTGATTTATTACTTTTTTCAACTGCTCAACATCAATGGGTTTTGTCAAATGAACATTCATCCCTGCATCCAGCGCCTCTTTTTCATCCTCAGCAAAAGCATTTGCCGTCATGGCAATGATGGGTATCGCCCTTGCATCCTTACGGCTTAACGCCCTGATTGCCCTTGTGGCGTCATATCCGTTCATCACTGGCATCTGGACATCCATTAGAATCGCATCAAATTCTTTGTCCGCCGCATGTTCAAATCGCTCTACTGCCAATTGGCCGTTCTCCACAACTTCACATTCCGCTCCCTCTATTTTCAATATTTCTTTCAGGATTTCCGAATTAATCTCATTGTCCTCCGCTGCGAGAAAATGAAGTCCCTCCAGACTTACGGCGTCCGGTGCAGTCACTGAGTACTCTTCTCTTTGTTCCGCTTTGATCTCCAATACTTTCTGATGAAATGCACTTACCAGAAACGGTTTTGTCAAAACTTTTGTATTTTTCAGGCAAAGTGCCTCATCCATCCCTGCCGTGTCAGATTCCGCCAAAATGAGAACCGGCACCGTATCCGGCAGCATCTCTCTTACCTTCTCAAGCCCTTCCGTTTCCACCACATCCCAGTCAATCAAAAGAATCTGGTAAGTTTCTCCCATATTATTATCACATAACATTCGTGCTGCCTTCTCCGTATCGGGAACCGTATCGGTAATCACTCCCATATCTTTCATAAGCATACGAATATTTTCGCGGGCCGCTTCATCCCTGTCCACTGCCAAAATCCGGGATATTCCACTCTCTTCCCATAACCGTCTGTCTGCCTGCCCCTCCGGTATGCGAAGTTCCAATTCCACACGAAAAAGCGTTCCCTTATTTACCTCACTGGACACATCAATCGTACCGCCCATAAGCTCCACAATGTTTTTTGTAATGGCCATACCCAGACCCGTACCCTGCACTTTATTTGTAGTACTGTTCTCCGCCCTGGTAAATGCATCAAATATGACCTTAAGATACTCCGGTGTCATTCCATATCCGTCATCCTGTACCTCGATTCGGATATGTTCATACTGTGGCGAGCGCTGTTTCATTCCAATTATGCGAAACCAGATATTACCGCCCTCCTGGGTGTATTTCACCGCATTGGAGAGCAGATTGATCAGAATCTGATTGATCCTCGTCTCGTCCCCCATAAGATATTCATGCCTGATACCCTTTACCTCAACATGAAATTTCTGTTCCCTGGTGTTTGCCATTGGCCGGATAATTGCGTCCACGGAAGACACCAAATCATTTAAAGTGAACTCTTCCACCGTGAGCACAACCTTTCCGCTCTCAATCTTGGAGACATCCAAAATGTCGTTGATAAGACTGAGCAAATGCTGTCCGGACGCCATAATTTTTTTCGTGTATTCCCTGACTTTTTCCGGATTTTCCGCATCCTTTGCAAGCAGTGTGGTAAAACCAATCACAGCGTTCATAGGCGTGCGGATATCGTGGGACATATTTGAGAGGAACATCGTTTTGGATTTGCTTGCAAGCTGTGCCGCCTGCAGCGCTTCCGTCAACTGCTTATTGTGTATTTCCCGCTCCAGCTCCCTCTCTTTTCTGATTTTTATCTGCTGTCTCTGAGTAAAATAATACAACAGGCAGCACAGGAAGAATGCAATTAGCATCACTACTACCACAATTAGAATATTTTGATTTACAGTATTTCCCTCCTGCTGAATCGCATCCACCGGCACGTATCCAATCAGGAAAAGTGTACCCTCATTTATCGACCACATGTAAATCAATGAATGTTTCCCGCGAATATCATGTTGAAACATTATGTTTTTTCCGTTTTTCACACTATGAGAGACCTGTTCCCGTAATTCTTCATCCTGAATATCATTTGCGCGAAAGAAATCTTCCATATTCAGATGACCCGCGTTGCGTTCCCCCATTCCTTTGGGTTTGAGCACAAACCGCTGGCTCTCCGCATCCATAATATAGAGCATGGCCCTTTTATTATAGAATCCGTTGGGAAGCGACTTGTCAAATGAATCATAGATATATTCAATATAAAGGAACGCAATCTCTTCTCCCTCCCTCACAACGGGGCATTTTATGGTATATGCCCATGTACCCATATAATTCATGTAAGACTTGGAAACGGCCAGTCCGTCCACAGTTCCTCCTGCCGAAAAATCCAGCCCGTCCTCTGAAAACACTTCTCCCGTATTGGAAACGCCCTCTGTGTTCCCCGCATATATGAGAGAGATCTTCACCATGGTCTGATTATTACTGTAAGTATGAATATATGCCTCAGGGTCTTCCGACAACACAATCTCCTGTGCCATCAGCCGCTGAAATTCCGCTTCCTTGTTCATAATGGCCTCAATTGTACTCTCTATCAAATCCAGACTTTCGCTCAGGTTTTGAATTGCCGATGCTGTCATCTCCCCCGAAATTTTATTCGCTACCAGAAATACAACCACACCCAATATACAGAATACGATCAGAATAGAAAGAGGCAAGAAAACACTTCCATCCATTTTCCTTTTACCTGGTCCTTTTTTCATACCCATACCCCCTGCTACAAATTACAAATTATCATTGGTATTCACCCTGACTCAAGCAGCACAAATGGATAAAGCCCACCCTTTTTGTCGAGACACCCAAGACATTTTTTCAAGTATATCAAATCATAACCTTCATTACAATATTTACTTTGCACTCCTTCCATGAAAAACCAGACAATAAGTATCTTTCCTGATTTGTTACAGCCATAACGCAAAGAAGGAGCATCCCATTTTTCGGAACACTCCTTTTCGTCTTATTCATCAGTATATTCACATCCTGGTCTCTAAGTTCATCATTACGTTTCTGCCGCCATGTTTTTCCGCTTCATTTTCCGCGCCCTCTGCCGTGAAATTCTATTTCTGTAATAAACACCTGCCTTGGGTGTGCCGGAAAACTGCTTTCGCTATAATATGGTTCAACGGCCGATAAACCACTCCTTCATCACACCCAGAACCTTTACCAGCTCATCCTCCGTAATTACATATGGTACCATCGCATACATATAATTCAGGAACGGACGGCTGAATACCTCCCGCTCATATGCAAACTGCTGAAATCCCCGAAGTACATCCGCATTCCTGACCTCAATGCAGACACAACCTCCCATCATCCGTACCTGACGAATCTCCGGATGTTCCAGTCCCTCCATCTCATGCCTTGTGATTTCCTCTATACGATGAATTCTGGATAAATAATCGCCCTCTTCAAACAATTCAATGGATTTTAACGCCACACTGCAGGCAAGGGCATTTCCCATAAATGTAGGACCATGCATCAGCGCCTTTTGGGCATCATCCCCATAAAATCCGTCATACACCTTATGATTGGCAATGGTAGCTGCATGTCCTATATAACCACCCGTCAATGCCTTGCCAAGCACCAGAATATCCGGCAGCACTAGGTCTGCCACAAACCTGTTTCCCGTCCTTCCAAAGCCTGTGGCCACTTCATCGAAAATCAGCAGCACACCGTACCTGTCGCACAATTCCCTTGCCCGCTGCAAAAAAGCGAGATCGTACATCCGCATACCGCCTGCGCCCTGCAGCAACGGCTCCACAATGAAACAATTCAATTCTTCATGAAATGCAGAAAATGCTTCTTCCAACACATCAATCTCTGTGGGAATATGAATCACATTCCTTTTCTCACCATAAGCCTCCAGAATAAAATGATAATCCTCATCATCTCCTACTTCCATTGCTTTGAAAGTGTCTCCATGATAGGCATGGGTCAGCGATAAAACCTTGGTTCTTTTCAGCTCTCCCCGATTTACATAATATTGCAGCGCCATTTTCAACGCTACCTCCACTGCCACACTGCCGGAATCGGAGAAAAAGCAGTAGTCCAGATCTCCCGGCAGCCAGGCTTCCAATTTATCTGCAAGTTTCTGTACCGGCTCATGTGTCAGTCCCCCCAGCATTACATGAGAAAAACGGCCCGCCTGAGATTGAATCGCTTCCGTTAAAACCGGATGCTTATATCCATGGATCACGCTCCACCAGGAGGAAACCGAATCAATCATCCTTCGTTCCTCCGTGTAAAGGTATACCCCTTGGGCATCTATAATCTTAAATGGTTCCTTCATCGTCTTCATTTGCTGGTATGGATACCAAATCATAGCAATCATCCCCCTTTCTATATCCGCAAATATGTTCGGCAATACTCATCTGTTTCGGCAATCAATATCCATCTCCTTTACTCTTCGTACAGAGATGCCAGCTCCTCCGCATCCACAGCAAGCTCCGTGGCTCCATCCTCCACACAGGCAAGCGTTTTCAGTCCTGTTATATACTCGCACATTCTTATGTTATCCTCTTCCATAATATTTCCCTTATGGAATCGGTTATATAATATCCCCTTGACAGGAATCCTGTGAGTACGCATATACTCTACTGTCAGCACTACATTGTTGATGGTGCCCAGCCCGGCATCGGCAATGACCAGACAGGAAAGACCCAATCTCCCAATCACATCCTCCAGCCATATTTTCTCTTCATCAAAACAAATCGGACAGAAAATGCCGCCGCTGCCTTCCATTGTCACATAGTCATACTCTCCGCACACTTCCAAAAAACCCTGCTCCACAACCTCCATACGCACCGGATTCCCTTCCAGTCGTGACGCCAAATGCGGTGATACCGCATGTTCATAGACATAAGGGCACATCTTCTCAAGCGGCTGTGAGATTCCGGAGATATTTTTTACATACACGGCATCCCCCGGAATCAGAGTGCCATCCCCACGACGCTCATTGCCGCTCATAGCAGCTTTATAATACCCTGCATTCCTGCCGCTTTCTTTTAATTTCTTTACGATCAATGCCGTCACATATGTTTTCCCTACGTCTGTCCCTGTTCCGGTAATGAAAATCTTTTTACTCATTACAAAGTCTCACCTCGAATCCCAACTCCTGTATCAAGCGCATGTCCGTCTCCACCGTAATACCCGCCGTCGTCAGCATATCGCCGGAAATCGCTGCGTTGGCGCCGCTTTGGAAGCAGCCTTTTCCCTTATCCCCAAGAAGTCCTCTGCCGCCAGCAAGCCGAATGGAAGCATCCGGTATCAGAAAACGAAACAGGGCTACACAAAGCCTTGCCTCTTCATTTGTCAACGGCTTATTTCTCTCATAAGGTGTCCCGGGAATCGGATTGAGAAGATTGACGGGAATAGATTTTACGCCCAGCTCCCTTGCAGTCAAAATCATATCGATACGATCCTCCATGGTCTCCCCAAGTCCCAGGATACCGCCGGAACAAACAGATAAACCTGCCCTTTGCGCCGCTTTCAGTGTCATAATTTTCTCTTCATAGGTATGGGTGGTACAGACCTGCCGAAAAAACCTTTCGGACGATTCCAGATTACAATGCACACGGGAAGCGCCGGCTTCTTTGATTTTTCTGAACTGTTCTTCCCCCACTAAACCAAAAGACACGCAAATCTGAATATCGGTTTCTTCTTTTATTGCGCGAATGCTTTCGCACACCTGAGCCACTTCAAAATCCGATAGTTTTCTGCCCGATGTCACAATGGAATAACGCAAGACGCCCCTGGCTTCATTATATTTCGCCCCTTCCAATAGCTTTTCTGTCGGCAGAAGCGGATAAACTTCCGTACACTTTGTCTGATAATGTGCGCTCTGCGCACAATACTTACAATCCTCAGAACAACGCCCACATTTTCCGTTGATAATGGTACAGATGTCAAATCCATGACCGCACATTTTCCCGCGTATCTCATCCGCTGCTTCCGCAAGCTCTTCCAAAGGCTCCCCCACAAGCATAAGCACTTCCTTTTTGGAAATTTCTCCAAAATTCAATACTTTTTCTTTTAACTCTTGTACAATGCCCATACTTACACCTCCTACTGTATACTTCCACATTGTTAACTCTTATGTGCTGCTCAGAATTTCTTTGCCCACTCACTGCAATGTACAATGGCTTCCCTGATTGCCTGCGCCGCCTCCGCCAGTTCTTCTTCGGTATGAGTCGCCATCAATGCCGCACGCAGCATAGCCTCTCCCTTTCTGACTGTGGGATAGCGGATGGCCGGAATGAAATATCCCTGTTCCATCAGTTTTTCGGACACCTGCAATGCCCTTTCTTCATTTCCGATCCGAATAGGTACAATAGCAGTCTCCGAGTGAGCATCAATCCCAAGTCCCTGAAGACATCGACAAAACCAACTGACATTTTCCTGTAATTTTTGAACCCGCCAGGATTCTTCCTCCATCAATTCCAATGCTTTCTTTGCTGCCGCTATTGTCACCGGAGAAAGCGCCGTGGAAAAAATATAACTCCTGGCCTTATTTTTTAAATATTCTGTCAATGTGCGCGAACCACAGACATAACCGCCTTCCGATCCGATTGCTTTGCTTAACGTTCCCATTAAAATATCTGTTTTCCCTTCCATATGGAAATATTCTTCACACCCTCGTCCGGTAGCTCCAATCACTCCGGTAGCATGCGCCTCATCAATCATGGAAAGCAGACCATAAGTATCTGCCAGTCTCACGAGCCCTGGCAGGTCCACAATATCCCCGTCCATGCTGAACACCCCGTCGCTGACAATCACTCCCCACCTTCCCGGATGTTCCAGAATCTTCTCTTCCAGATCCGCCATATCGTTATGCTTATAAATGACCGTATCCGCCTTTGACATTCTACAGCCGTCAATAATGCTGGCATGATTCCGGGCATCACTGTAAATAATATCTCCCTCTCCGCACAAAGCCGGAAGAATTCCACTGTTTGCCGCAAATCCTGTGTTAAATACCATCGCAGCTTCTCTGCCCTTAAACCGTGAAATCTCCGCCTCCAGTTCCATATGTATCCTCATTGTACCCGTGGTCAGCCTGGCCCCGCCGGATCCCGTGCCATATTCCATAAGTATCTTTGCCGCATATTCTTTCACCCGCACATCATCACATAGATCCAGATAAGAATTAGATGCCAGCATCAACATCTCTCTGCCCTGATACCGGACATGCGATTTCTGCGCACTCTCCAGTACCTTTATCCTGCGGTACAAATGCTTCTCTTCAAGCATCCCCAGTTCCTCTTCCATTCGTTTCCACTTATCCACGGATATCCCTTACCTTTCGCCCATTTATACAACAGTCCGCCCGGAAGCCCAATCTGTATCTGTGTCCACATGGACAAGTACCTTCTGCTGTTGCAGATATCGGATGCAGTCCTCCAAATCCCGCTCTTCTCCCCGAAACAAAAAGACTCTTCCGCCCTGTGGACTTCCCATTTCCTTCAAAGTAGTAATGCGCACATACCCAAACTCCCTGGCAGCAATATAACCGGTCACATAATCCGGATCATCGGAAATACACAGCTCCGCTACAATATTGGGATGACTGACCACCTTTGTAGCCAGAACCAGTGCTTCATTAAAATGATTCTTACCTCCACAGGAAGACTTTCTGGCCTCATCCTCCGTTTCCATATCCATATAGGTAGCACGAATTCCCCTCTCCCTGTCCGGCTCCAGACGTTGCAGTGTATCCGCATCCAAAAGCATCGCTCCCCGCATGGCATAGCTCTGCTCCCATATTGCCAGAATCTCTTCCGCCCGTGGCAACCCCAGCTTATGCAGATAGTCAAGAACCACCTCCCGCCCTTCCGCCGCACTGTCGGTCCGGACTGTAGTAACTGTAAGCGCAGGAAGATGCAGGATTTCCTCTTCTCTTATGGCCTCAATCTTCAGATTAATAAAATCCGGTTTTCCTTTGCTATGCTGTAATGCCCGTCTCAGCAGCCGGGAACAATATTGTTCCAGTTCTTCCTCCGGAATTATTTTTTCTGCTCCCGAAATATGTCCCTCTTCTTTGTTTGACGCTCTCATCTTAATACTATAACGATTCATTCCCATTTCTCTTTCTCTTCTGCACTGACTCCCCATCCTTCATTTGAAACATTGTCAGCACAATTTGTTCCATTCCGTTCCCTATATCATCAGCAACGAATATTCTCTGCCCCCACCACTCTCTTCATCACCGGAAACATAATAACGGACCCCACCGCAGTAAATACCATTCCAGGCAGAGCCGCCGCAATCAGCGCTAACGGACTCGTGCCCGTAATGCAGCCAAGAATCAGTCTACCCGCCACCGTCCCTAAAGGACCGCTGATAGCAATTGTTATGGGATGTACACCAAAAATTCCCAGAACCCCTCCTGCAACCAGGCGGAATATCATAGAAATTGTAACATTTACAATGGAATATGTGCCAAGCGCCATCTGAATAGCGCTGGCCAGAATGCCGATTTTGATATATTTCTTAAAGCCAAAACAGGCTGCGATACAGACTGCAAAAGGGGCAGAGAGTTGGAACTCTGTTCCCGGTACAATCCCCGGAAGCCGAAACATTCCGGCAACAGCCAATAACACGGACAGCAATGCCGTGACAGTCATTTCTCTGATTTTTTTCCTGTTCTCCATAGACACCTCGCAACCCTGTTCATTCAAATTTGTAACCACTTTTCTTTAGAGTATAAAGGATGGAAAACGAATTGTCAACCCTATAACAATTATTGTTTACATTTATCCCAAGGGGTATGGATATATCAGCTATTTCCGATTCGTTTTTCTTCAGCCCTCTCCCTTCCCAAACCGTACTTCGCAATCCTTTCTGTAAAATGAGATTCCGCAGCAGTCAATTTTCCGGTAGCCTTCCGTGTGCAGTTCATCCATGTACCTTTTATCGTATATCTGCTGCAGCGCCTCTTCCGCATCAACTTCCAGATCATCAATGTTCCCGGAAACTTTAACCTCTATGATGAATGCCCTGCCACGCAGGGAGGGACTTTTTACCATAATATCTGACCGCCCGCTGCCCGACTCACGGTTTGATTTTACCAGATAGTTCTCACTCTGACTTAAGATTCCAGCGAGGAAACCATGATAGAAATTCTCCGCGCTGTCATAGAAACTGATGGTGGAAAAAAGCTGTTCATTCAGTATCTCCCCCATTTTCTCCCCATTTTCCTCTTCCATGGCACGATACAGATCCCGAAAATCCTGCTTTTCTATCATTTTGCGAAACCACCCCAGAATCGTATTCTGGTATATTGTTTTTACTTCTGTGTTTGGAATGCGCACCTGCAAAAAAATAGAAGATTCCTTGAAATATTCCCTCTCTTTCGTCAAATACCCGGTAAAATACAGGAAATTCCACAGACTTTCACCCTTTTCATTCATATCACCATAGGTAATTTCCTCATACACCTGTATATCCAACGTCCCGCCGTTTATAAGTACTTCAATCTGCCCTTTTGTCTCCCTGTCCGCTTCGGCCACCATCTCCTTTATAATATCGTTGGAGCTGGTGTTGATCCAGTACGGATGCGGAAATGCGTTAATATCCGCGGATAAATCATACATAAAATTAATTACGCTCCATGGGTTATAAACCTCCGTATTTCCGAATAAATATCCGTCATACCATTCCTTCATGGTCGGGAAGCGGCTCTCTGCTCCATAATAAGCCATCATCTGCAATACTTCCGATTCAGTAAACCCGAAATGCTCGCTGTATTTTTTATCAAGGACCGAAATTATTTTCAAATGATTTAAACCTGTAAAAATGCTTTCTTTCGATATTCTTAAACATCCTGTAATTACCGCAAACTGTAAACAATCATTCGTTTTCAGCGCAGACTCAAAAAGCGAACAGATAAAATCCGCCATCTCTTCATAAAACCCTTTAAAATACCCATTTTTCATCGGCACATAATATTCATCAATCAAAATAACTG
>CAMWLE010000025.1 GCA_947175015.1 uncultured bacterium | reverse complement strand
GTTATACTCAATATGTAGTTTGGGGATAGCAGACATACGGCAAATCTTTGTGGTGGCCACATAAGATAGAAAGAAGGCTTGTGTCTGAGAAAACTGCATATTGAGTATTTATTTTTCAAGGAATGAGGTGTATGGTTATGAAAAAAAAGCTGGTACAGCGTCTAGCGGCGCTTTCGCTGGCGGCTCTGGTCGCATTGCCCCTGGCAGGGTGCGGCAATATGGATTCCACCGATAATTTGACGCAGAAAGAGTGGATATACGTACCGGAATTTGTTGCGATTGATGATGAAAACGCATCCTATTACAGTATGCAGTTGTTTGGAGATTCTGTTTATTATACTGTCTGGGAGTGGGATGAGGCCGCAGAGAGGGGCTATGAGAATTTCCGTAAGTATTCTCTCACAGACAGGCAGGTAGAAACGATTCCTCTGACATGGCCGGATGGGGGAGGAAACGTGAGTATCAGTAATTTTGTCATAGGAGTTGATGACAGTATTTATATGGTTGCTCATGAGTCTGTTCCCAGGATGGATACGGAGGGAATGTTCGAGTCCAGACAGGTTCTATATAAATTTGATGCCCAGGGCAATGTGGTGTATTCGGAGAATTTGTCAAAGCGGTTTGAAGAGGAGTCAGATTCCGGAAATTTCTATCTTCGATCTTTCGCTGCGGATAGTCTGGGGCGTATCTACCTTTGCGCAGAGAACGTCTTGTGGCTTTATGATGCGGAAGGAAAGTATCAGGGGAAAATTCATGTGGATACCACCAACGCTTGGGTCAACGGCATGGGACAGGGCAAAGATGGCAAGGTGTACATAAGTATTTATAATTATGACAGCGGCAGTGGCAGCAGTGGTTACAAATTGACAGAAATTGATTTTGAAGGCAAGAAATTGGGAGAGTCCTATGAGAATTTTCCCAATACAAATAATGGCACACTGCTTCCCGGTGTGGAGAAGGATTTCCTGGTTTATGATAACAGTTCTCTGTATGAATATGATTTAGCAACACAGACCAAGGAAGAAGTGCTTACGTGGTTGGACAGCGATATTGACGGTTCCACCGTAGCTGCCTGCAGCGCACTGGATGACGGCAGGTTTGTCGTGGCTTACCAGGACTGGGAGAATGATGACAGTGGGGTTGCTTTGCTGACCAAGACCAAGAGCAGTGAGGTGGCCCAGAAGGAGACCATTGTGATCGGCACCATATATGGAGGTTCCGATCTGCAGTCTGCAGCGGTGAAATTCAATAAGGGCAGTGACAAGTATCATATCAGTATCAAGAGATATATGGCTGGTGAGTATGATGATTATGCGAGTGCCATGAGTGATGCCTTTACAAATATGAACAATGACCTTACCTCAAGAAACTGCCCGGATATCATAGATTTGTATGGTGTTAATATCTCGCAGATGGTAGCCAAGGGTGTGTTCGAGGATTTGGCGCCTTACCTGGATAAGAGTACTGTGCTCAGCCGCTCGGATTTGGTGGAAAGCGCCTTGAATGCTTATACTTATCAGGATGTGCTGGTGAGTATTCCCAACAACATGAATATTTCAACAGTGGTGGGCAGCGGCAAAGACCTGGAAGGAAAGCAGGGGTGGACCTTGGAGGAGATGATCGACTATGCGGACGCGCATCCGGATGCAGAGCTGTTTGACACAGAGACCAAGTCTGCTATGATGCAATATTTGATGATTTATAATGAGAGTGCATTTATTGACTGGTCAACCGGAGAGTGTAAATTTGACACGGATGAGTTTAAGAATCTGCTTAACTTTGTAAACCGTTTCCCCGATGAATATGATTGGAGTGCTGACCGCGCATCCACACCGAACAGGATACAGAACGGGGAAGTGCTTCTGGATATGGTGGGTATCAGTGATTTTGATTCGGTTCAGGTGCCCATAGAAGAGTTCAAAGGTCAGGCAAATTTCATCGGTTTTCCTACAGTGGACGGACAAAGCGGGCATGCGATTATGGCAAGTCAGGCATATGCCGTTACCGCGAAATCGAAAAATAAGGATGGTGCATGGGCGTTTATCGAGTCCATCCTGACCCAGGAGGATAACGGACGTTATTGGAACGGATTTCCGGTATTGAAATCCAAGCTGGATGCTATGATTGCAGAGGCTACGAAAGTAGAATATTATGAAAATGAGAATGGAGAGATGGTTGCCTGGGAGGGCGGCAGCAGCGTAGGTTATCAGGATGGTTGGTCCTATACCTATCACACGACTACGCAGGAAGAGGTTGATATGGTGATGGAATTGATTGAAGCGGCCCGTCCGGTATCTCTTGATTTTGGCAGCGAGATCTTGAACATTATCAATGAGGAAGCGGAGCCTTTCTATAAAGGGCAGAAGTCCGTGGATGAGGTGGCAGCGGTCATCCAGAGCCGCATTAAGATTTATGTGGGTGAAAACAATTAAGTCAGAGTGACGTTTTCATGTAATTACATTTCGGAATGAGGATGAAAAGTGAGTAAGAAGCAGAAAATCAGAGAGGCAAAGCCAGTCCGGGAGAAGAAATCCAGGTCAGGGCATGGGAGCATATTCCGCAGACATGATAAGACGGATGTGCCGAAAATCCATATTAAGACAACCCGAAGAACGCGCAAAGTGAAGATAAGCTCAGGGGCATTTATTGCCCCCAGCTTTATCGGGGTTATGGCATTTTTTATCATTCCTTTTATGGTGGTCATTTATTATTCCCTGGTAGATAATCCCATCAGTGGTAATTTTGTATTTTTGGACAATTTTCAAAGCATTATACGCAATTCCGCATTTCGCAAGGCGGCTCACAATACCTTTTCGTTTTCTGTTGTGGCGGTGCCGCTGGCGGTAGTGCTATCATTGTTGCTGGCCATTGTGTTGGAAGCGAAACTTCCTTTCCGAAGTCAGTTCAGAACTTTCTTCTTAAGTCCCATGATGGTGCCGGTGGCTTCCATTGTGCTGATCTGGCAGGTAATCTTTCATTATAATGGCGCACTGAATGAGGTATTGAATGTATTTGGAGTGAATAAGATAGACTGGCTGAAGTCAGATTATGCACTGGTGGTAGTGGTGATATTGTTTTTATGGAAGAATCTGGGATATAATATGATTCTGTTTATGGCGGCCCTTGCCAGCATTCCCAAGGATATTCTGGAAGTGGCTACCCTGGAAAGCGCTACACCTTTGCAGACTTTCTTTCATATTAAAATACGGTATCTGTCCTCATCACTTTTGTTTGTAACGATCATGTCCCTGATCAATTCCTTCAAGATATTCCGGGAAGTGTATTTGCTCACGGATGATCATCCATATGATTCCATTTATACGCTGCAGCATTTTATGAACAATAAGTTCAAGTCGCTGGATTATCAGACTTTGTCGGCAGCAGCAATACTGATGTCCCTGGTGATGATTCTGATCATCGGAATTCTGTTTATTGCGGAGAATCGTTTTGGAAAGGATGTGGAAGGTTGAAAAAGCAGAGAAAAGGAGTTCATGAGCTTTCGGCAGCGGGAACTCCAAAACGTGTCAGCAAACCTGTCAATGTAAAGCGCAGGAAAATGTGGCAGGCAACCAAGATTGCATTGGCTACGGTGGTGGCGGCAACATTTGCGTTCCTGTTTTTAATGCCCATTGTGTTGACCATTACGAATTCCTTTATGGCGGCATCGGAGATATCAGCCAATTATGGTTCTGTATTTGCCACGGATGCCAATGGGGGTAAGGTGTACATATCGGAGAAAGTGAATCTGAAATTTATTCCTGATATGGTATCTTTCAGCCAGTATAATACTGTGTTGCTGAAAAGCCCGGAATATTTGCTGAAATTTTGGAATTCTGTTATATTGGTGGGCCCCATTGTATTGTTCCAGCTACTCGTGGCATCCCTGGCTTCCTATGGATTTGCCAGATATCGGGGACGGATTCGGGAAATGATCTTCTTTATGTATATCATCCTGATGCTGATGCCGTATCAGGTAACATTGGTGCCTAATTATCTGGTCAGTGATTGGATGAACTTGTTAGACACCAATTGGGCCATTTGGCTTCCAGGTATTGTTTCACCGTTTGCGGTGTTTTTGCTGACGAAGTTCATGCGCAGAATACCAGAGTCGGTCATGGAGGCGGCACAGATAGATGGTGCGGGAGAGTGGCAGATTTACAGGCGAATCTGTATGCCCTTGTGTAAAGGCGCCATATGTTCCGCGGCAATCCTGGTGTTTATTGATTATTGGAATATGGTGGAACAGCCCTTGTTATTGCTTACCGATGCGGAGATGCATCCACTGTCAGTGTTCTTGAGCAAGATCAATTCAGGTGAGATTGGGTTGGCTTTCGCAGTGGCTACCATTTATATGGTACCCAGCTTGTTAATCTTCCTCTATGGGGAAGAATATCTGGTGGATGGAATCACCTATCAGGGCGGTATCAAAGGCTAAAAGTGTGAGAAGAATTTCTAAGACACCAAAGTATGTTGTCTAAGAAATTCTAAGTCTCACACTGAAAAACGCAAGGGCAGCGTTTTTCCAGGTTCGCGGCAGTTCAGGGATTGTTTGTGCCTCTTGCGGAGGCACTGACGGGAAGTGTGAAGAAAGGCCAGGTCTAAGAGGTGTTGTTGCTGTGGAGCAGAGCGGAGGTCAGCGTGCGAGTATATGGATAGAGGAGAGGAAAAGCTATGAACGAGAACGGAACTAAGAGAAGGGATTGGGTGAAGAATGCAGCGATTGTATTCCTGACGGTGATGCTGCTGTTGACCTTTTTCTCCCAGACGATTATGAATTATTCCCTGCCGGAGGTGGCTACGCAATATGTGCAGTCAGGATCTATCACGGCCAAGATACGAGGCTCAGGAACGGTGGAGAGTGGAGACCCATATGAGGTGAAGGTGACGGAGACCAGGAAAGTGGCAAGTGTAGCCGTCAGGGTCGGAGATGAAGTACAGAAGGGTGATATCCTTTATTACTTGGAGGATAAGGATAGTGAAGAACTGCAGGCAGCGCTGGAGAACTTGGAGAAGGCTGAGAAGGCTTATGAGAATGCGTTGCTGAATACGAATTTGACAAGTTCGGATATTCAGGAAGCAGAAAGCGGTGTCACCATTGAGGAATATCGTAACAGAATCACAGTGAAGCAAAATGCTGTCAAAGCGGCAGAAAATGCTGTTAAGGCAGCGGAGAACGAGGTGACGGAAGCACAGAAGAAGGTAGACGAAATTAACGAGCGGTATGAAGCATTTAACACGCAGATTAAGATTGAAGACAGTAATAATTATGATGGAGATTCAGATGAGAGGCATGCTCGTGACAGAGCGAATGAAGAGCTGAATACTTCCCGGAATAATTTGAGTAATGTTCAGAAGAGCTATGATGAAATCGTTGGGGCAATTACAGAAATAGATGCGAAGATTGCTGCGGCCAATGCTGCCGGAAACAGTGAGGAAGCAGCAACCCTTCAGGCGGCAAAGGACAGTAAAATTGTGGAAAGAGACGCATGCACTATCGAGTTGGAAAATGCAACTGCGGATGTAAGGGCAAAAGAAGTCGCGGCAAAGGCTGCCCAGGAGGCGTTGGATGCGAAGAAGGCAAAGGATAAGGAAGATATTATCAATAGTCTCCGGCGTCAGCAGGCGGAACTGGACGACGAGAAGAACGAAGCAGAGAAGGCGTTGACTGATAAGAAAAACGCGGTAACAGACAGAACAAAAGATCTGGAGGACAGACAGAAGGAGCTTACGGACCTGAATGCGCAGATTGAAAGAATATTCGGGCAATCAGGCTTACAGACATTGCAGGAGAACATTGACAAGGCGCAGGAAGAAGTGGATAAGTTGAGGGAGAAGACTACCGGAGCTACCATTACAGCACCTATTTCGGGTACAGTGACTAAGTTGAATGTGACTGCAGGCAATTCCACTTCTGCAGATACGCCGGTGGCAGTGATGCAGCCGGAAGGGAAGGGGTATACCTTAAGCTTCTCCGTAACCAATGAACAGGCCAGAAGACTGTCTGTAGGAGATAAGGCTGATCTGGTCAACGCCTGGAGATATGATGATATAGAAGTGACATTGTCAAGCATTAAGCCGGACAACACGGATCCTGGTCAGAAGAAACTGCTGACTTTTGATGTCACTGGCAGTACTGTAACTGCAGGTCAGTCTCTAAGCCTGTCTGTGGGTCAGAAAAGTGCGAACTATGACTTGATTGTACCCAATAGTGCTATCCGTGAGGACAATAACGGCAAGTTTATCCTGATCGTGGAGTCTAAGTCCAGTCCCTTGGGAACCCGCTATACGGCCAGCCGTGTAGATGTGGAGGTGCTTGCAAGTGACGACACCCAATCCGCCATCAGTGCGGCGCTCTACGGCTATGAGTTTGTAATTACTACATCCACCAAACCCGTGGAGGCAGGGAAACTGGTTCGATTGGCTTCTAATTAAGACGAGAGGTAAATGAGGTAAGTGATGAAGAAAATAGTACTGGGTATCAGCGGAGGATGCTCCTTTCTGATTTTCCTGATTCTGCTATTCATAACAAGCCATTTGTGTCACAGCCAGTTGTCCCAACAGGCGGCCAAGCGGTGGGGCAATCCGCAAGATACTGCACAGATTAGCTGCTTTTTCTCGGTATATGCCCGCATTACAAAGGATTCGATTCTTGAATTTGAGCATTCCATAGACAGTGCATTGGTGGATGCTTCCGTTGTGCAGGAGTCGGAAAATGCGGGTGCCAGGCTGTGGGCAGATGCCTACAGTGCAGATGGCCAGGTTACACTTTCCACCGAGAGGGGAACTGTGTCAGCGGATGCCATTGGTATTGGCGGTGATTTTTTCCTGTTTCATCCGGAACTTCTTCTTTACGGTTCCTATTTCTCCGGAAATGACCTGATGCAGGATTACTGTATCATAGATGAAGATGCAGCATGGCAGCTCTTTGGTTCTTCTGATGTGGCGGGAATGATGGTTAATATAGGCGGGCAGCCCCATATGGTGGCCGGCGTGATACATAGGGAGGATGGACGTCTGGCCGAGGCCGCGGGATTGGACAGCACTTTGGTGTATGTCTCTTATGAGACTCTTATCCAATGGGGCAGGAGCAACGGAATCAATCACTATGAGATTGTAATGCCTAATCCCGTTTCGGAATTTGCCTATAAATATGTGAAAGAGCATCTGGGGTCCGATGAGAAGAATGCGGAAGTGGTGGAGAATACATCCCGCTACTCCCTTCTCTCAAGATTGAAGCTCATCAGGCAGTTCGGAACTCGTTCCATGAATGGTAAGGCGATTATTTATCCGTTTTGGGAGAATATTGCCAGAGGGTACGAGGACATTTTGGCAGTACTTACGTTGTTTGAAATGTTGTTTCTGGCATATCCTGTGATATTGGCACTGGTATTATTCATTATCTGGTGGAGACATAAGGGCTGGACGCTGCGGGATGTGCGCCTGAAACTGCAGGATAAGGCAGAACGCCAGGTAGAGAAGCTGCGGGCACGCAAGAACAAAAACGGGTATGGTGACGAAATCACAGAGGGCAAGGAGCAGAAGGAAAAGAAGCAAAAAGAAAAGAAGCCTAAGAAACGAAGGAAGAAAGCCGATGATCTTGGATATCTTGACGAACCGAGCAGAGGTTTTAGAAGGAAGGGATGGAAGCGGCGCTGAAAGCGGCAGTAAGTAATGCGGGCGCCATAACACCCTGCATATGGTTTATGTTTGAAACAAGTGTCCGCCAGGGCGGACAGAGGAGGAATTATAATGAAAAAGAATTGGAGTAGAAGGCTTGTGAGTCTGTGTCTGGCCATGTGTCTGGCAGTTGGTTTATGTGCCTGTGGTAATAATAACAAAATGGTGAACGCAGCGCTGGCAAAGGAAAATGTATATAAGCTGCAGGAAATTACAATGCCGGAGATAGACGGGGACGGTTATAATGTCTATGCTTCCGCTCATAGGGACGGAATGGTTTATCTCATGGTAGAAGTATATCACTGGGAGGATTTTAGCAATAATACTGATATTCGAATGATTACCATGAAAGAAGACGGTACCGATGTTCAGGTACGTTCTCTGGAATTTCCGGTAAAAGAGTCAGGTGATTCGGATGTGGCAGGTGCAGGAAATGCCGGTCTTGCAAGAACGGAAGTAGCAGTGCCGGACATAGCAGTGCCAGTGCCCGGCGACAGCGACACTTCCAATATATGGGAATATGACAATTATTATAATTATGTCTTCTCACCGGACGGGAAAGTGTATGCGATTCATCAACATCATTATGAGAACTATAATGATCCTGAGAATTATATTTCCATCCAAAATTATTCCATTGCCTGCTGGAGTGCCGAAGGAAGTTTGCAATGGGAGAAGGAACTGGATGCGCTGAACTCGGAGGATGAGTATGTTTATGTGAGCAATATGTCTGTGGCAGGCGACGGTACGCTGTATATGATTTTATCGGGAGAGAACGTCTCCAAGATGTCTGTGGATGCTCAGGGGAATATATCCGAGAGGAAAGAAATGTCCGAGGATGCCGTTAAACTGTTCCAAAATCTGGATCGTTTGGTTGCGAAAGAGGACGGCACTTTTCTGGTTATGTATTATGATGAGAATGATTGGACCAAAGAGTATATCACTACTTATGACATAGCTACGGATACGATAGGAGAACCCACGGCGCTGCCTTCCAATTTTAGCTATAATGGCTTTAATACACTTGATGCAGGCAGAAATTCCGACTTGATCTACTCCAGCAGAAACGGTGTTTACAGCTATAATGTGGGAGATGCAGACGGAACTATGAAGATGAGCTTTATCAATTCTGATCTGAATATATCCAATATGGTCAGTCTGACAGAGCTGGATGATACTTCTTTCCTGGCAGTGTTTTATGAGGATTATGGTGATAATCTGAAAGCGGGCATTCTGACCTATGTGAATCCGGAAGATATTCCAGACAAGGCAGTACTGGTATTGGCAGGTAACTATATCGGCAGTGATATGAAGCGTCGTGTTATAGAATATAATCGTGCAAGCGATCAATATCGTATTGTGCTAAAGGACTATGATTCCTATAACAGTTATGAAGATTATGAAGCAGGGTATAAACAGCTTAACAATGATATTATCACGGGCGGTATGCCGGATATATTGATTGCAGATAATCTTCCTGTGGAAAATTATGCTTCCAAGGGATTGTTGGCGGATATAGGGAAGCTGATTGAGCAGGATGAGGAACTTTCCCAGGTAGAATTTGTGCAGAGTGTGTTTGATGCCTATTCCATAGATGGGAAATTGTACTATGTCATTCCTAATTTCAATATACGTACTATGGTTGCCAAAACTTCTCTGGTGGGAGAGAGAACTTCCTGGACTATGGCGGAAGCACAGCAGTTGGTGGCAAGTATGCCGGAGGGCACGTCACTGATAGGTGATACTACAAGAGATAATTTCTTTAATGTTATGATGGATTTCTGTGCCAGTGATTTTATAGACGTGTCCACAGGAAAGTGTGATTTTAATTCACAACACTTTATTGACATGATGGAATATGCCAAGAACCTGCCTGTAGAGTTGAGTGAGGAATACTTTGGGCCGGATTATTGGATGAATTATCAGAGCCAGTATCGGGATAACAGAACGATTTTGTGCCAGATGAATATTTATGATATCAGGAGTATCAATTATACCATAAACGGCAGAATCGGTGAGGATGTATCCTATGTGGGCTTTCCGACGGAAAACGGGATGGGCTCTTATGTCAATGCCAATACATCCTATGCCATTTCTGCACGTTCCGCGAATATGGAGGGTGCCTGGGATTTCCTGCGGTACTATCTGACAGAGGAATATCAATCAACAGAGTCGTGGGGACTTCCTATTCAGATGAAATATTTCCGGGAGAATGCGCAGAAAGCTTTGGAGAAGCCTTACTCCCTGGATGAAAACGGCAACAAGGAAGAATATGACGAGACTTATTATCTCAATGATGAGGTTATTATATTGCCTACATTGACTCAGGAGCAGATAGACAAGGTGGTAGATTTCATTTTCTCCGTGGATAAATGTTATTATAGCAATAATGAAGTTATGACCATCATTAATGAAGAGATGGCAAGTTTTTACTCCGGGCAGAAATCGGCCAAGGATGTAGCGGCGGTAATTCAGAGCAGAGCCCAGATCTATGTGGATGAGAACAGATAAAGAGACAGGGTAGAGCATACGAAAAACATTCCCACAGACAAAAGCAATGTTCATGGAACACTGTTACTATGTGGGAATGTTTTTTTGCGAAGACTGATTCAAATTTGGCATTGTATGATGGGCATATTATAACACAGATATTAAATTGTGAGAGGAATGCCAAGTCTGGTCAGGTGTGCTTCCAAGGTGAGTTCCTGACCGTGATCCCGCAGCCATTGTTTGTAGATTTTATAATCAGGCATCACCGTGGCGACCATATTCCAGAAGTCTTTGGAGTGGTTCATATGCGTCAGGTGACAGAGCTCATGGACAACCACGTAGTCCAGTACAATGGACGGTGCGAAGATCAGACGATAATTAAAGGACAGAGTACCGCTGGAGGAACAGCTTCCCCAGCGGCTTTTTTGATCTCTGATGGTAATGGAAGTATAATGTCCGCCTGTGATTGTGTGGTAATAGGCTACCCGTTGCTCAAACTGTGTGCGGGCAGCCTTGCGGTATCTGCGTTCCATGATTTCCAGCCTTTTGGTTTCAGCATACGTAAATGCAGAGGTTTCGGATTGCTTTGATTGTTTTGTAGATTTTGATTGTGCCATAAAGATAAAATCCTGTTGTTACCGTTTTTGCCGCAAGAAACTGTCTTATGGGCAGTCCACTGCATGAGGGCTGTGAAGGGTAACATCCTTTCTGTGTATATTATGTTCGTATTTTTACATCATTTGCTTATCTACCTCAATTACCACGGAAGTATTTGGGTTGTTTTGTCGGATTCGTTCCTGTATCAGTGCTATCAGCTCCTTGTCAGATATGGGGCAATCATAAGGGCTTACCACATCAAAGATCAGATTGGTATGGCTGGGGCCGGCTACAATACGAAAATCATGCAGGGAAAGCGTCTGGGGGGTTCCTTGCAGGGAAAGTTCCTGACTGATTTCATGCAGGCAGTTTTCAGCGAGGATTTTTAACCTGGCGGTTTCCTCATCACCCACGCACACAGGGTCCATATGAATTACTGCATGGCAGTGGAGTTGTTCTTTCAGTTCATGTTCTATGGCATCTATTTTCTCGTGAAGCTCCAGAAGACACCCATCAGAGGGGACTTCTGCATGAAGAGAGATCAGTATTCTGCCCGGACCGTAATTATGTACGATCAGGTCGTGGACGCCTAAGATGCCTTCATGAGCCATGACAAGGTCATTGATCTGGCGAACAAATTCTTTGTCCGGCGCCTGGCCCAGGAGGGGACTGATGGTGTCTTTGGCAGCATGATAGCCTGCATAACAGATGAACAATCCAACCAGGATGCCGCACCAGCCATCTATGGACAGGGACGTAACATGGGAAATCAACGTGGCTGCCAGAACCATGGTGGTTGCCAGCATATCACTGAAGGAGTCTGTGGCAGTTGCCAGTATGGCTGCGGCGTCCAGCTTCTTACCGATGCGATGGTTGTATAGAAACATATAGCCTTTGACCAAAATGGAAGCCAGCAGAATAAAGAGAATCATGGGGGAGAAGGCAAGTGGTTCGGGATGAAGGATTTTGGAAACGGAAGCCTTCAGCAATTCCAGGCCCATCAACAGGATGACCACTGCCACCAGCAAACCGGAGATATACTCAATGCGTCCATGGCCGAAGGGATGATCAGGGTCAGGTTTCTGTCCTGCCATTTTGAAGCCGATCAGGGTGATAATAGAAGAGCCGGCATCTGAGAGGTTGTTGAATGCGTCAGCAGTGATGGCGATAGAGCTGCTGATGGCGCCGGCCGTGAATTTCCCCGCAAAAAGGCATATATTCAGGAAGATTCCCACCGCTCCGCACAAGATACCGTAGGACTGCCGTGTGGCAGGATCGGCTATATCGTCGGGGGCTTTGATAAATAATTTTGATAAGAGTGTAATCATGATAAACCTCGTATCTGTCTGAACTGTAATGTGTAAGTAACTTCCGAATGTTGTAGTTTCACATCAGTATAACAATAGCGTATGCAAAATGCAAGTGTGCGGGAAAAGAAAAGCGAGAGGAACAGAAAAATTGTTATTGCGCCAAAATGTATTTGATAGTATAATTTTGACAGGATGTGGGAAAAGTGCCCACAGAAGTAATATTTTGTTGGCCTGTCAAGAATGGCGGGCAGTGTGAGGAGAGAGAAAAATGAGCAAGAAACCGGTAGTTTTGATGATTTTGGATGGCTATGGCCTCAATGAGAAATCAGAGGGAAATGCAGTGGCACAGGCGGCAACGCCAGTGATGGATCGGCTGATGAAGGAGTATCCTTTTGTGAGGGGAAATGCCAGTGGAATGGCAGTGGGACTTCCCGAAGGACAGATGGGGAACTCCGAAGTCGGACATTTGAATATGGGAGCAGGTCGTATCGTATATCAGGAATTGACCAGGATCACCAAGGAGATTCAGGATGGTACCTTTTTTGAGAACCCTGCCCTGCTGAAGGCAGTGGAAAATTGCAAGAAGAACAACAGCGCTCTTCATTTGATGGGACTTTTGTCTGACGGCGGTGTCCACAGTCATAATACACATCTGTATGGACTGCTGGAACTGGCTAAGAGAAACGGCCTTGACAAGGTGTATGTACACTGCTTCCTGGACGGGCGTGATACTCCGCCTGCAAGCGGTAAGGAGTATGCGGAAGCTTTAACAGCGGAAATGGAGAAGATTGGTGTGGGTAAAATTGCGTCGGTAATGGGACGTTATTACGCAATGGACAGGGATAATAATTATGATCGTGTCAAATTGGCCTATGACGCCATGACAAAGGGTGAAGGGCTGACTGCTGCCTGCGGTGTCTGCGGAATCGGGCAGTCCTATGACAGAGGCGAGACGGATGAGTTTGTGAAGCCGACTTTGGCAGTGGAGGACGGCAAGCCGGTGGCAACCGTACAGGATGGTGATTCCGTTATCTTCTTCAATTTCCGTCCGGATAGAGCAAGGGAAATTACAAGGGCTTTCTGTGATGATGCGTTTCAGGGATTTGACAGAGGTCCCAGGAAGCAGATTACCTATGTGTGCTTTTCCGACTATGATCCGACGATTCCCAATAAGGAGGTTGCGTTCCATAAAGTGGCTGTGACCAATACCTTCGGGGAGTGGCTGGCGGCCAATGGAATGAAGCAGGCCCGTATTGCGGAGACAGAGAAGTATGCCCATGTGACTTTTTTCTTTAACGGCGGTGTGGAAGAGCCGAATGAGGGAGAAGACAGAGTGTTGGTGAATTCTCCGAAGGATGTGGCAACTTATGATCTCAAGCCCCAGATGAGCGCCTATGAGGTATGTGATAAGCTATGTGAGGCAATTCGTTCAGGAAAATATGATGTGATTATTATTAATTTCGCAAATCCGGACATGGTGGGACATACTGGTGTCCTGGAAGCAGCCATCAAAGCTGTGGAAGCAGTGGACGAATGTGTGGGCAGGGCTGTGGAAGCCATTAAGGAAGTGGATGGCGCTATGTTTATCTGCGCGGATCATGGCAATGCGGAAATGTTGGTGGATTATGAGACCGGAGAACCGTTTACGGCGCACACAACCAATCAAGTGCCTTTTATCCTGGTCAATTTTGATGAGGCATATACATTACGGGAGAATGGTTGTCTGGCGGATATTGTTCCCACACTCATTCAAATTATGGGGAAGGAACAGCCTGCAGAAATGACAGGAAGCTCTCTTTTGGTAAAAAAATAAGGGGGATGGCAGTCAGAGAACATCAACCGGGTGAAAGGAGGACAGGTTGAGTATGGGGCAAATGAAAAATTGGAAGAAAAACTGGAACAATTGGAATAAAGCCAGTCACAGGAGACGATTGAAACAAGGGAGCGCCATTTTTTTGGCGGCGCTTATGGCGTTAGGTTCCAATGTTACGGCATATGCCGGAGAATATGGCAAACTTGCCAGAGCGAAGGATATTTCCGCGCAGATGGCTGCGGCTGCGGCAGGGCCTCGAAGTATTGTCTCGGTGGCTGGAGGCCGGGGACAGGTGGATGTGTCCATAGGCAGTGCACTGGAATTGCAGAAGCAGGTGGATTTCACGGTATGTCTGACAGATGCTCTGGGTGAACAGCTGACAGGAATCATAACGCTTGGCGGTGACAGTGCATTAGAGAACAGGCTTAATTTTGAAGGGTTGGCAGAAGGTGTGTATCATCTGTCGGTGTCAGCGGAGGGATTTGCCGCGTATACGCAGAATATTGCCGTGAAGGACAAGTCATATATTATTAACCTGACCACAGGTTTCCTGGGGGGAATGAATTATGAGGAAGGTGCGGCACATCCCGGTGTTCTGTTAATTGGTGATGTGAACGGTGACGGCGTAAATGATGCGGCGGACAGGACAGAGCTGGTAAATGCCATTAACAGCGGCAGCAATTCATCTCTTATGGCAACGGATTTAAACGGTGACAATGCAACGAATCTTGTGGACCTGCAGTATATGGCTGCAGGTTACAGTGGCGGCAGAGATACATTGGCTAAAATTGAGAATTCTGTTCCGGCGGCAGCGATTGCGTCCAGTGCAGGTGGAAATACCAATGTGGAGGGGAGCCTGGATGCGCTTTTGAGAAGCCAGGCCAGTGTGATCTTGAAGCCGGGCCAGGAGGGAGGTATATCAGATACCAATCCGGTTTCCCTGGAATTTGACTTTGGTGTTGTAAGCGAAACAGCCATGGCCGATGGGATTATTATTGAGACAGGCGGCAATAATCCTATCAGCAAGGCGGTGTTTGAGATCACTTATATGGATGTGGACGAGAGTGGAATGCAGGTAGAGAAGACGGAATTGATACCTGTGGTGGATGGCGTGGATTTTCTGATGTTGAGTTCTCAGGTTCGGGCGGAGAAGGATCAGGCGGGGAATATCCGGCTTTATCTTGGTTCACAGGTGGCTATCAAGAAAGTTACTTTTACCATATCCCAGATGTCAAATAATAATAATCTGGCGGAAATTTCCAAAGTGGAGTTCGTAAACGGCATGGAAGAGCGGATTCAGGAGCCGCAGATGGATGTTCCTGAGAATCTGACAGCGACGGCAGGCAGCAAGATGATCAGCCTGAAGTGGGATCCATGTGTGAATGTTACAGGTTATGAAGTATTGATTCGGCAGGGGGATAAGCAGGAGACTCTGAGGACTGTCAAGAATGAATTGACCGTGACCAGTTTCGGCGGAAAGGAAATGGTCAATTATCTGGAATACCAGATTCAGGTACAGTCTGTGAACGGAACATGGAGCAGTGGTTATTGCAATGAGGTGACGGCGATTCCAAAGCCAACCGGCAAACCGGATAAACCGGATAATGTATCGGCCAAAGGACAATATCAGAGTGTGGTGGTTTCCTGGAAGCAAATGAAGGATACGCTTACTTATAATCTGTATTATAAGGAGAGCAGCGCAGGAGAATATCAGAAGATAGAAGGAATTGCACAAAATAGTTATACGATTAATAATCTGGCGGATTTGACAGAGTATATTGTATATGTTACAGGTGTGAATGAATTCGGTGAGAGTGCGCCTTCTTTATCCGTATCCGCAGTGACAACGGATCTGAATGCAGCAGCTATGCCCAAATACAATCTGATTAATACCGGCGGGGAAGGCGAAGCAGGTGCACATATTGTCAGTGCGACCATGAGCGGAACTATGGTAGACAGTCCGTTAGATACTGAGGCAGGTACGGCATGGGGAACTGTGGATCACAATCCTAAATCCTATTATTTCAAGGATACCTGGGATGATGGCGGTTATAACACCATGCAGTTGTTCCATGGACTTACATATGAATTTGATCAGGCGTACAAGATGGATACCATTGCATTTACTACTATGCCCGGAATCAATTCCAGCATTTTCTATCAGAGAGTTCGATATTGGGATGAGGATGGGAATATGGCGCTTTGCAGTGTATCTCGTCAGAGTAAAACAGATGCGGAGGGCAGACCCTATTTCGTATTAAAGCTTTCTGAGCCGGTCAATGCAAAGAAGCTGCAGTTTGCTCTTGCATGTTATGATACAGCAGGAAGAATTTCTGTTTCTGATGTTAATTTCTATTACTATGATACATTAATGGATGAAATTATGGCCCTTTATGAGGATGACCTTCATACGGTGCTGAGAGCGGATGTGACCCAGCAGACCATAGATGCGCTGCGGGTTAAGATTAATACCGTGGATGAAGTCAGCGGCGAGTATCATCCTGACAGGGAGCTGTTGGAGCGTGAGCTGCAGACGGCAGAGACTATTTTGAACGATGGGAAATTGAATGATTCCGTGATAGTTCATGGCGGTATTACCACCAAGGATGTGGGCAGGGGCTTCGGAGGACTGAATGCATGGCAGCCGTTGGGCGTTGTAGCGGAGGCACAGGAAGAAATCATGGTATATGTGGGACACAGCACCCTGAAAACGGGGGCGAATACCAACCTTCAACTGGTGGCAACACAGTATCATGCGGAGACAGGTCCTATGTTCACCACGGTGGCTACATTGAAGGTGGGCGCGAACAAGATTACCATTCCCAAGATATGGTCTATTACAGGTTATGAGTCGGGCGGTGCATTGTATGTGCAATATACCGGTGACAGCGCATCCGACCAGTATGCTGTCCGTGTCAGCGGCGGTGTGCAGGTTCCTAAGCTGGATCTGTATCATGTGACAGACAGTGCCGAAAGGCTTGCAAGGACGAAGACCTATGTGGAGGAACTACAGCAGTATGTGAGCGGAATAGAGGCAAAGCATGCGGAGGTACATAAGTATTCCGAGAATGTGAAATTGGAATACGATAAGCAGAACTGTATCCTTGGGGCAGCAGATATTTTGTTGGATACTATGATGTTCTCACTTCCGGCGCAGCAGATTTTGGCAGGTGCAGGAAGCGGAAGTACGGAGGAACAGGCGCAGAGAATTCTTGCTTCCATGGATGCCATGGAGGATATGATGTATCTGTTCTATCAGCACAAGGGGCTGAACAGTGCGGCGGCAGATGCGGTGAATCAGATACCCAAGGGACATTTGAATATCCGTTATCAGAGAATGTTCTCAGGGGCATTTATGTATGCTTCCGGCAACCATATCGGTATTGAGTGGAATGAAACAGCCGGAATGATGACATCGCAGCCGGTTGTGTCCGATGAAGAAGGAAGATATCAGAGCGGCCGATATTTTGGCTGGGGTATTGCGCATGAAATCGGACATTGTATTAACCAGGGTACCTATGCGGTGGCGGAGATTACCAATAATTATTATGCGGTGCTGGCCCAGGCGAAGGATACCAACAACAGTGTGCGTTTCCAATATGCAAATGTGTTTGATAAGGTGACTTCAGGAGCGAAGGGTGCGGCTTCCAATGTGTTTACACAGTTGGGAATGTACTGGCAGCTTCACATTGCATATGACAAGGGATATAATTACAAAACCTATGAAGATTATGACGAACAGTTGGCAAATCTGTTCTTTGCAAGAGTGGATACCTATGCGAGAAGTACTGCAAAGGCACCTGCACCGGGCGGTGTGGCACTGACGCTGTCAGGAGACAAGAATCAAGATCTCATGAGGCTGTCCTGTGCTGCGGCAGAGAAGAATATTCTTCTGTTCTTTGAACGCTGGGGAATGACGCCGGATGAGGGAACGAAAGCTTATGCCGGTCAGTTTGCCGAGGAAACCAGAGCAATTTATTATGCAAATGATGAGGCGCGGGTGTACAGTTTCAATGGCGGTACAAGTTCTTTAAACAGCGAAGGTACCACGGAGGCTGTGGGTGATAATGTGACTGCGGCACTGAAAGCAGGCAGTGCGAACCAGGTAGACATTACGCTTGGCTCCAAGAATATACCGGAAGCGGATGTGCTGGGATATGAAATTGTGAGATGTATGTATGCCGGCGGCGAGATTATAAAGGAAACGGCAGGATTTGCCACAAAAGACAAGGCAACCTTTACCGATACGGTCTATGTGAATAATCGTATGATATGGTATGAGGTCAGAGTAATCGATCAATACCTGAATCAATCGGCAGTGAAGGTTCTGGAGCCTATGAAGATTGAGCATGACGGCAGTCTGGAGAAGACTTATTGGACGGTTGCCACTGAAAATCTGATTGGTTCGGATGATGTGAGTGTTTCCGATAATCAGGATTCTTTGTGTTCGGCGGGCAGTGTCACAGATACGGAAAATGAGGATGTTCTTGCAGGCCAGGTAGTTGGTGCGGCAAAACTGATTGATAATGATGTGAACACTGTATATACGGCAACAGCGAACGGAAGTGCCGGAATCATATTGGAATTCAATAAGACCCTTACTGTGACAGGCTTCAAGTATCAGGGAGCCGGAGGAATGACAGGTGAGTATGAAGTTTCGGTGAGATCCAACGGTGAATGGAACAAGGTGGCCAGCGGAAGCTGGGGAGAATCCGGTGTTCAGTATTTCTCCAATTTAGACGGCGGATATGTGGGGACTTTTGTGACAGATGCCGTTAAGGTGACGTTCAATGGTGGTCAGGTGTCTATAGCGGAATTAGATGTGTTGGGTGTGACCGGTGACAATGTGGACTTCAGACGTGTTGACGACGGAACAGTGGTGATTGGTACATTGAGTGCGGATTATCGGTTCGGAGACAACGAAGGTAATGTGATTCCGGCAGGTTCCATTCTGTTTACAGGCGCATATAAGGGAAGTCCTGACTATAATACAGTGATTCTGTATGACCAGAATGGCAACATTGTAGGCGGCGTGGATCAGGACGGCAGTCTGAAGGCGCAGCAGATTATTCTGGCAGAGGTGCCTGATGAGGGACTGATTCAGAATGTGTCCGACGGCACATGGATCTATTGGATAGAACCGGATCAGCAGATAGACATAAGCGGAATCACAAAGGTACGTGCAGAATTGTACCGAGTCAACAATGCACTGACCCAGGAAGGGCAGAGGTTGGTGAGTGACTCCCTGTGGGAGGCAGTACCGTCCACTTTGCCGGAGATTCAATTGAGCGGCAATGCAGGCCAAAATAGCGATGCGAGCCAGAATGTCGGCGCAGATGGAAACAGCGATGCAAATCCGAATGCCGGTGCAGATGGAAACGGCGATGCAAATCCGAATGTCGGTGCAGATGGAAACAGTGGTGCAGACCAGAATGCCGGTGCAGATGTGAATGGCGATGCAAATCAGAATAGTAATGCAGGCTAAAAAGTGATGCGGAAGCAAAACGATGAGAGCCAAATGGTGTGGTGTGAACCAAATGAGCAGTGCAGATGAATGGCCGCCAGTACAGATTCATAGTGGTTCAAGTTAGTAACAGGTAATTATTTTAGAATGCGATGTATAAGAATGCGCAAATATGTTGTGTCCCCGGCTTTATAGCCGGGGCGCAATATAAACGAGGTATGACATGAAAAAGAACATATGGAACGTGCTGAGCACAGTATTTCTGCTGGTCTGGTTATCACCTTTTCTGAGTTTTGCGGAAGGTGGAAATGAAGTTCGACTGGATCAGGAAGGAACGGTGACAATCATATTTCCTTCTGCTGCGGCGGAGGAAATTTCCTCGCTACAATTTAGTGTCACGGTGGATGCAGGAAATGCGGAAAGGGTAGAGTTTGCCTTTGACGAAAGCAATGCTAAAATTACAGAATATCGTTACAATAAGGATGAGAAGAAACTGAATGTCTATGTGGCGGGAACGGAAGCACTTTTTGCAGATAGTACCAATGCTTTGAAAATGGGTAGAGTTATAGTGTTGGACGGGGATGGCAAGGAGGCTGCTGCTACGGTCAGTGTGATTGCGGATTCGGTGCAATATGTATATGGTACAGAGCTCAGGACCATGGAGAGCGTAACAGTTTCGGAACCGGTACAGATAAATCAAGGCAGTGGTTCCACGGGCGGGGATAATTCTCAGGATGATGACTCAGATGACGATGACTCAGATGATGATTCAAACAATGATGATTCAGACGATGATGAGGATTCTACGGATTCTGCCGGACAGGGAACGGTACCTTCACAGGGAACTGTGAATCAGGGTCAGAGACCCAATAATGGTAACCAGATAGCCGGTAATCGTCCTCAGGGAAATGGCGGTGGTACACAAGGGACGAATAGCGGTTCTCAAACGACGGGCAGTACCGCCATGAATACGCCTGTACCATCGGCTGTTCCTACGCCGGCTCCAACGCCATCGGCAGTCCCGACACCTTCGGCAGACAGCAGTTCCGGTGAAGCCAGTCAACCATCAACCGTTCCTGAAATGATTCCGACTGGAAGCGATAACCAGAATAAAACAGAGTCTTCAGGAGGCATTAATTGGCTTTGGGTGGCGGTTGCCATAGTGGTGATTTTATTTGTGGGAGTAGCTGTGATGGCAGTAGTGGTATTAAATGGCAAACCCAAAAAACAGGATGATTTCTATGATGAAGGAAATGACAGTTAGGATTTATGCAGTTCTTGTGGAAGCTTCGCTCCTTGTCGAGCGAGCTCCTACAGGAGCTGCAAATTTTTTCACTCCTTTTGAATTGGTATATCTACTTGAAAAAAGCTGTTTATAATAATACATTGTAAAGAGCAGAAAAATATTTTATAATACATATAAAACACAAATTGAGGGTGATAAAAATGAAGCAAATATTTTACAGCCGTGGTTGTTCTTTTCATGTAGAATATTTCTATCGTGACCAGGCAGTTATGATTTGTTTCCATGCCGCCAAAATGAAACCATATTCTGGTGCATTAAGTGATTTAGTGATTGTTGAGCCTTCGAATGGATATTTACTGCTTCAATACATAGGGGATGATGCGATTTTAAGCGGTAGTTTAAATCAAGAATATTTTTGTGAAGAAATGATAGAGGATATGATACGATTTTTAGAAGAGAGTTTCCCCAAAATAAAAAATGTGTATCTGCCATACCATATTGATTTTTTTTCAGTAGGTAAATATGAGGAATATAATGGTGAGTATTAAGGCGGATACTTCTCGTTTTGGGGTATATATTTGTGAGTAAAAATTGCTGCAAGCAGATTGCATAGGAGGATGATATGGCAAAAGTAACATTGGGCAATACAGGAATTACAGTAGAGAAGAATTCATTTGGGGCGCTGCCGATACAGCGCATTTCCATGGAGGCGGCAGTAAAACTTCTGCGCAAGGCATACGATCATGGTGTGACATTTTTTGATACGGCACGCTACTATACGGACAGCGAAGAGAAATTGGGTGCGGCTTTTGACGGAATGCGGGAGAAGGTATATATTGCAACCAAAACGGGAGCAACAAATGCAGAAGGGTTTTGGAAAGATATTCATACTTCTCTGAGCAATCTGCGTACAGATTATATTGATCTGTATCAATTTCACAATCCGGCTTTCTGTCCGAAGCCCGAAGACGGCAGCGGGCTGTATGAAGCCATGCTGGAGGCGAAAGAAAAAGGGATGGTGCGTCACATTGGCATCACCAATCATCGCCTGAATGTAGCGGAGGAAGCGGTGGAGAGCGGACTGTACGAGACATTGCAATTTCCCTTCTGCTATTTGGCCACACAAAAGGACATAGATCTGGTAGAAAAGTGTAAAAAGGCAGGTATGGGGTTTATTGCCATGAAAGCGCTCTCAGGAGGTCTGATTACAAATTCTGCAGCGGCATATGCTTTTCTTGCGCAGTATGACAATGTACTGCCCATCTGGGGGGTACAGAGGGAGACGGAATTGGATGAATTTCTGTCCTATATTGACAATCCGCCGGAATTGACAGAAGAGTTGGCGGCCGTGATTGCTCGCGATAGGGAGGAATTATTAGGTGACTTCTGCCGTGGCTGCGGTTATTGTATGCCCTGTCCTGTGGGAATTGAGATCAATAATTGTGCCCGTATGAGCCTGTTGATCCGGCGCTCCCCTTCAGAGGCACAGCTGACACCGCAGGCGCAGGCAAAAATGAAAAAGATAGAAGAATGCCTTCACTGTGGCAAATGCAAATCCAAATGTCCCTATGGATTGGACACGCCAACGCTTCTGGAGAAAAATTACAAGGACTACTGTGAAATTTTGGACGGGAAAGCATTATAATTGTTGCGTTTTTCTTTGGACGATATTGCGTTTGATATTTGATAATATAATATGTATGATTTTTGGACAATGATTTGAAAATTATGCAGGTACAGGAACGATTTGGATTGAGATTGCCTTGGCGGAATAGAATAAATACCTTCTTTTGGGGAAAACTACAATAAGCAAGTGAAACCACAAGGAGGTTCTAATACTATGAACACATATCTGGAAATCAAATCCATTCATGCAAGAGAAATTCTGGATTCTCGCGGCAATCCGACGGTAGAAGCCGAATTGACTGTCCTGAATCATCAGGACGGCAAACGTTATGTCGGTACGGCAGCAGTTCCTTCCGGCGCCAGCACCGGAAGTTTTGAGGCAGTGGAACTGCGCGACGGAGAACCCCGTTATTTTGGCCTGGGGGTGCAGCATGCTGTCAGGAATGTCAATGATAAGATTGCACCGGCGTTAATCGGCAAAAATGCGTTGAATCAAATTGAAATTGACAGGGGACTGGTGGAATTGGATGGTACCGAAAATAAGGAAAATTTAGGTGCAAATGCTATGCTTTCCGTGTCTCTTGCCTGTGCCAAGGCAGCGGCAGCAGCTCTGTCCATGCCTTTATATCGTTATGTGGGCGGCAGTGGTGCACATTTGCTTCCGGTTCCCATGATGAATATTCTAAACGGCGGCAAACATGCGGATAATACGGTAGATTTCCAGGAATTTATGATTATGCCCATCTGTGCCGACAGTTTTTCCTGTGCGTTACGTATTTGTGCGGAAATTTATCATAATCTGAAAAAATTGCTGGAACAGAAGGGATTATCAACAGGAGTGGGAGATGAGGGTGGTTTTGCGCCTGATCTTCCTGATGCGGAGAGTGTACTTGGCATGTTGGTAGATGCAATCAAAGCTTCCGGTTATACACCGGGAGAAGATGTCAGGATTGCCATGGATGCGGCTTCCAGTGAATTGTATAATGAAAAAACGGACATGTACCATTTTCCGGGAGAAAGTCGGCTGAAAGGCCAGGAAGTCATTCGCAGCACAGATGATATGATTGCCTATTTTGAAAAACTTGTGGATCATTTTCCGATCATATCCATCGAAGATGCTTTGGCGGAGGATGACTGGGACGGTTGGCAGAAGTTGACCCAGCGGCTTGGCGGCAAAGTACAATTGGTGGGAGATGATCTGTTTGTGACCAATAAAAAGCGCCTGGCTGCGGGGATTAAGCTGGGCACAGCAGGGTCCATTCTGGTGAAGGTGAACCAAATCGGTACACTGACCGAGGCTTATGAAGCAGTGGAGCTTGCCCACAAGAATAATTACACGGCAGTTATGTCTCATCGTTCCGGAGAGACGGAGGATACAACCATAGCTGATTTGGCAGTGGCATGGAACACTGGCCAGATTAAGACCGGAGCTCCCTGCCGAAGTGACCGGGTAGCAAAATATAACAGACTTCTCAAGATAGAAGAAGAGTTGGGCAAGGCAGCAGAATATCCCGGACTGTTGGCGTTTCATGTAGGATAAAGGAAAGCAATACTCCCCAGGGCTGCCTGGGGAGTATATATGACGAGTCTATGACCGCCAACAAGAAATTTACACATTTTGCCTGACCAATCCCAGAGCATGGCATATCTCTTCATCCGTCCATTCCGGATGTTTTTGGAGAGAATCATATATTCTCAGTATAAGGGTTAAATCTTCTTCCAAAATATCTGCGATTTCTCCTGCTGGTATGTCTTTTGCCATTTTCTTCCTGACCTGGCTGACAAGTTTTTGATTTTCTCCCTGTATCTGGCCAATAGCAATGCCCTCATCTCTTACATAATCATCCCGGGCATTTCTATCTCTTATTTCTTTCATATGGGCTTCATATAATGCTCTAAGACTTTTGCTAATGCTTAACCGTTTTACCTCTCTTATTGCTTCTATAATGCCTGCGTTTTTTGTATGAATCATATCCAGTTCCTCCTCTGTTTTCGCATTGAACAGGCGTATCCAATCATCTACTTGCCCTGTACCGTTTAGTTTTTTCCCAAGCTCTATGATATGTATTTCTAACAGATCTGAGAATTGTTGTCCTCCTTTGAGCAGGAGTACATCCATGGAAAATATCTGCGTGGAAGGCTCCTGCTTCTAATTTATTTTGTGCTGAATTAAAAGCATAGAGTTTCCTGATTGAAAGAATTTTTGACTGAAGATATCAAAATAATATAGAAAATGTTATGCTTTGCGTTTATTTTAGCATTTTCAAATCCAGGATGCAAGAAATATTTTGTTAAAAGGTAAAAAAATTTTTTCTTGCTTTTTGGGCATCCATATGTTAAGATAAGACATGTTTGACATTAGGAGGTGTGGAAATGGGAGCAGTTAGAATGATACTCACAATTCTTTTTATAGTGGTTTGTGTGGCGCTTGTAGTGTTGGTATTGATGCAGGAGGGCAAGTCTGCAGGATTGGGTGCGATCAGCGGGACAACGGAGACTTACTGGGGCAAGAACAAAGGACGTTCTATGGAAGGGCTTTTGGTAAAGCTTACGAAGGTTTTGGCGGCAATGTTTATGATTCTTGCGGTAATACTGAATCTGAATGTATTTTAAATACATTTTAGGAGACACTCTTGTGGAATGACAAGGGTGTTTTTTGTTAAAAATACTTTAATATAACACTTTTCTGAAAAGGGAGATATTCTAATTGGATGAGAAGGATCTAGAAGAGAAAGATTTGGAAGAGAAAGATTTGAAAAAGATGAATTTAGAAAAAGAATTGTTTTATGAACAGGAGAAGCATTCGAGGGCAGCCAGGAAAAAAGTGATTTGTGATCTGGTGCATGATCCTATTTATGTTCCTATGAAGGAAAAGGAATTGGCGGCTTTTTTGCAGGTGGCAAAGGAGGAAAAAGAAGAATTCCGTTCTATTTTGCGGGAGCTTCTGTCGGAAGGGAAGCTGATGCTCACGGTCAAGGGAAAGTATCAGAAGTCCAATGGAAAGGTTTTGACAGGAACTTTTATCAGCAATGCCAAAGGATTTGGATTCGTGGAGATAGAGGGACGGGAGGAAGATCTCTATATTCCGGAGGATAAGAGAAATGGTGCATTTCATAAGGACATTGTAGAGGTTGCGCTGCTGCCTGAAAATACGGGAAAGCGTCAGGAAGCGCAGGTAATTCGGATTATTGCCAGGGGGATGCGTCAGATAGTGGGAACTTATGAACGCGCAAGAGAGCATTACGGTTTTGTGATTCCTGACAATGCCAGGCTGCCGCAGGATATTTTTGTGCCCCAGGAGCGTTCCAAGGGCGCTATGAGCGGGCACAAAGTTGTGGTGGAAATTACAGACTACGGCACAGATAAAAAGAGCCCTGAAGGTAAGGTTGTGGAAATTCTGGGGCATGTCAACGATCCCGGAGTGGATATCATGTCCATTGTCCGGGGGTACGAACTGCCTGTGGAATTTCCGGATAAAGTGATGAACCAGGCACAGCGTATCTGTCAGACTGTTTCTGAAGCTGACATGGTTGGGCGAAAGGATCTGCGGGATATGGTTATGGTGACCATAGACGGTGAGGATGCAAAGGATCTGGATGATGCGGTCAGTGTTACTTTTGATGGAGTGAATTATCATTTGGGTGTTCATATTGCGGATGTGACGAATTACGTGCAGGAAAATTCTGCGCTTGACAGGGAAGCGTTGAAAAGAGGAACCAGTGTCTATCTGGTGGACAGAGTGATTCCTATGCTGCCCCATGCGCTTTCTAATGGCATTTGTTCCCTGAATGAGGGAGTGGACAGGTTGGCATTGAGTTGCCTGATGACAGTGGATCAAAATGGAGAGATTTTTGATTATGAGATCTGTGAGTCAGTGATTCAGGTGAATAAGCGTATGTCTTATACGGTTGTGAAGAATCTGCTGGAAGATGAAAGTTTCGTGGAAAGGGAAGAAAGTTGTAAGCAGTACCAGGAATTGCTGCCCATGTTCCGGGAGATGGAGAAGCTGGCGGCTATTCTTCGGGCAAAGAGGCGTAAACGTGGCTCCATTGATTTTGATTTCCCTGAGTGCAAGATACTATTAGATCAGAAAGGACACCCCATTGATATTAAGCCATATGAGCGTAATGTGGCAACGGATATTATTGAGGATTTTATGCTGGCAGCCAATGAGACAGTGGCGCAACATTTCTATTGGATGGAGCTGCCTTTTGTATATCGTGTCCATGATGTGCCTGATGGGGAGCGTATACAGAAATTGTCCGCTTTTATTAACAATTTCGGATATTATATGAAGTCCCAGCGCAGTATGGGCAAGGCAGGACAGAAGGCGCCGGGGGAGATTCATCCCAAAGAGATACAGAAATTGCTTGCGAAGATTGCAGGGACACCGGAAGAGCCGATGATCAGCCGCATGGCCTTAAGAAGCATGAAGCAGGCGAAGTATAGTGTGGAATGCACCGGACATTTTGGACTGGCCTGCGGATATTACTGTCATTTTACTTCCCCGATACGAAGATATCCTGACCTGCAGATTCATAGAATTATTAAGGAGCAATTGCGGGGCAGGCTTGGGGAAGAACGCATTGCACATTATGGCAGTATATTGACGGAAGTTGCAAAGCACTCTTCTGAAACCGAGCGTCGCGCAGATGAGGCGGAGCGGGAGACTGATAAGCTGAAGAAGGTGGAATACATGGAAAAACGGGTGGGAGAGACCTTTGAAGGTGTTATTTCCGGCGTTACCAGTTGGGGAATTTATGTAGAGCTGCCCAATACGGTGGAAGGGCTGGTACATGTATCCAAGCTGCCGGGTGATTATTTTTACTACAATGAAAGCACTTGTGAGATGGTGGGAGAGGCTACGGGAACCAGCTATAAGCTGGGTATGCCGGTGCAGATTGTGGTAGATGGCTGTGACCGGTTTCATAGAACCATAGATTTTGATATTGTAGTGTGAGTTTTGACATTGCAGTGTGAGGATTGGCCTTATGAGGGCTGGACATAGGCAAGCCATGGGGAAGTAAAGTATGGGGGCAGTGAACAGTGAGCAGATTGAAGTTGAGCAAAGGGAAGCTGATATGAGAGGAGGCGGTTTGAATGGCACAGTCTAAAGAGACACAGAAACTGATTGCCAACAACAAAAAGGCATTTCATGATTATTTTATAGATGAGACCTATGAAGCAGGGGTGGCTCTTCATGGTACAGAAGTGAAATCCATGCGTATGGGAAAATGCAGTATCAAAGAATCCTTTATCCGTATTGAAAATGGAGAAGTGTTTGTCTATGGTATGCATGTGAGTCCCTATGAAAAGGGGAATATTTTCAATAAAGATCCTCTGCGGGTGAAGAAACTGTTGATGCACAGGCATGAAATCAACAGGCTGGCGGGTAAAATTGCGGAAAAGGGATATACGCTGGTTCCCTTGCAGGTGTATTTTAAAAACGGAAAGGTAAAAGCTGAGATTGGGTTGGCAAGGGGCAAGAAGCTCTATGACAAGAGGAGGGATATTGCGAAGAAGGATTATCGGCGTGAAACGGAGCGGGAATTTAAGGTGAAAAATTTGTAATTTTATAGGAAATTCAGTTGCCGCCGCTGGCAACAAAATCACCGACAATTTATAGGTGGTCATGCACAGAAATCGCAAATGCAGCGATTTCGCGCACGACTGTCTTGCGGTGGCGTAGGTGTGAAAAGTAACGAACTGTAACTGAAAGTAGTGTAAAACGCAATAAAATGATTGACAGCAGAAGGAAAAATGAATATACTTAAGTTAATTGAATATTTGGGGTAGTAAAGGTTTCGACAGGGGTCTTGCAGCTGGAGAAGCTATCCGTTGCGATACGTTAATCGTAATGCGAACTATGTTCGCGAATTAAACTAAACGCTGAAGATAATACTCAGTATGCACTTGCAGCTTAGTTAAGCTAAGCTGCAGGTGACGCCGTCTGATGGCGGCTTGTCCGCTCCGGGGCACTCACACTCCGGAATCCGGGCATCGACGATGTGAGAAACGACATGCGTTAAGCTTTGCGCGTATGGGCGTATGATGAAGCTACTGATTTCGGCAGGTTGTTCGTTACCTGACGAAGGAGGGAACAGGCTGGAGCGAGTCCGGCCGGGATAACGGACTATGATAGTAGAAGGACAGGGAATGGGCTTTTGGACACGGGTTCGACTCCCGTCTACTCCATTTGAGAGAGTGCTTGAAAGTGTGATGTTTTCGGCATTCTTTTTTTGTTATACTCAAGGCCGCCAAAATTTACAAGTCTGCTCAAGGCAAGAATATGGCTGGCGGTCTTTCGTTATAATACATGGCTGCAAATTGATTCGACGTACAGTATATATAAAAATACTGTTTCAGATGGTTACTGCTATAATAGATAAAAAAGCAGCTTGTGTTATGCTGGAAAAAGATTATAATAGAAATATTGAGACAAACCAGAACATAGGAAATGCAGTAGATATAGGTTTGTATCATCAATGGGAGGTAATAAATAGTATGAAATATGATTATCTGATTGTTGGAGCAGGGCTGTATGGCGCTGTATTTGCATATGAAGCAAATAGAAAGGGAAAAAAATGTCTGGTAGTGGAGAAGAGAGATCACATTGGCGGAAATATTTATTGTGAGGAAATTCATGGTATCCAGGTGCATAAGTATGGTGCACATATTTTCCACACATCCGAAAAAAACATATGGGATTACGTGAATCAGTTTGCAGAATTTAATAACTATATCAATTCTCCGGTGGCAAGGTACCAGGATGAACTATACAATCTTCCCTTTAATATGAATACCTTCAGCAAAATGTGGGGGATTACCACGCCGCAGGAGGCAAAGGATATTATTGCCGGTCAGATTGCGGATTTGAATATCAGGGAGCCTAAGAATCTGGAAGAACAGGCGCTATCTCTGGTGGGGCGGGATGTGTATGAAAAGCTGATTAAAGGTTATACGGAAAAACAGTGGGGACGTGACTGCAGGGAGTTACCGGCTTTTATTATTAAGAGGCTTCCGCTTCGATTTGTTTATGATAACAATTATTTTAATGATCGTTACCAGGGGATTCCTGTGGGGGGGTATACCAAGATTGTAGAAAAGATGTTAAATGGTATTGAGATCAGACTGAATGTGGATTATCTTGCCCACAGACAGGAGTTGGAGGGAGTGGCGGATAAGATCATTTATACAGGTATGATTGATCAGTTTTATGACTATAAGCTGGGGGTTCTGGAATATCGTTCTGTGCGTTTTGAGACGGAAGAGCTTGCTATGGAGAACTATCAGGGAAATGCCGTAGTTAATTATACAGACAGTAAAATTCCGTATACTCGTATTATTGAACATAAGCATTTTGAATTTGGACAACAACCTACAACTGTCATTTCCAGGGAGTATTCCCGTGAATGGAAAAAGGGGGACGAACCCTATTATCCTGTGAATAATGACAGGAATAATGGTCTCTATGAACAGTATAGAGAACTTGCGGCGCAGGAGAAAAAGGTCATGTTCGGCGGACGTCTGGGAGGGTATCAATACTATGATATGGATAAGGTGATTATGGCCGCCTTGGAAATGTGCCGGAAAGAGCTGGGAAATTGTAATATGTGAAAAGCTGGCGGTATGGGGTATATGTGAACAGGATTTGACATCACAAAAGGGGCAATGACTTGCCCCTTTTGTGGTTGATTCAGAAGGTATACTCTTTGGACGGGTGGTAATAATAGGTTTGGAGCTGGCTTTTTACATTGTAGGTCACAATGCAGCAATCCGCAGGACACTCTTTCCCTGTTTTCTCATCCAATACAGTGCCAAAAGAAATGGGTTTGTCAGCCTGGCCGTGATGCTGCCTTGACTGCCCATTTTCCCGTTTCAATTTCGGCATTTTAGTAATCATCTGAACCGGGTACACTTTGAAACTGCTCTGAAATCCGTTTGCTGCGTTAATCCCTCCTTGGATGCGTTTTTCAATAGTGTCATTGATAGTTCTACTTATAATATCGGCTATTTGGCAGGAAAAAATTAACAGGTAAAGATTCTAAAATAAGTATAAAATCAATATAAAATTAACCAATGTGTGCCAATATGAGAAAAGCAAAGAAAATAAGAGAAAATACGAGATAACAAGAGATGTGGGTTTTTAAATAGCTATAACTTCGCTTGCAAAGACCTTCATATGTAATTATTATATGTTTTAGTAATTAGCACTCAAACTAAAAGAGTGCTAACAGAAAATAATAAGGAATAACAGGAGGCAATTATCATGAAATTAGTACCTTTAGGTGACAGAGTTGTATTAAAGCAGTTAGTTGCGGAAGAAACTACAAAATCAGGTATCGTCCTTCCGGGACAGAGCAAGGAGAAACCTCAGCAGGCAGAGGTTGTGGCTGTAGGCCCCGGCGGAGTGGTAGATGGCAAGGAAGTTAAGATGGAAGTAAAAGTTGGCGATAATGTGATTTATTCCAAGTATGCCGGAACAGAAGTAAAACTTGACGAGGAAGAATTTATTATCGTAAAGCAGAATGATATTCTGGCTGTTATTGACAATTGAGGTATTTTTGGTATCAAATGTAATTTGAGTTCACAGTTTTTAATTTATATCATAATAAATGGAGGCAATGAAAAATGGCAAAAGAGATTAAATACGGTGCAGAAGCGCGTGCAGCATTAGAGTCCGGTGTCAATCAATTGACTGATACCGTGAGAGTAACCCTTGGACCCAAAGGAAGAAATGTAGTATTGGATAAGTCTTTTGGCGCACCTTTGATCACCAATGATGGTGTTACCATTGCAAAGGAAATCGAATTGGAAGATGCTTTTGAGAATATGGGAGCACAGCTTGTAAAGGAAGTGGCTACCAAGACCAATGATGTGGCTGGTGATGGAACAACCACAGCTACCGTATTGGCACAGGCAATGGTGAATGCAGGTATGAAGAACCTGGCAGCAGGTGCAAATCCTATTATCTTGAGAAAGGGTATGAAGAAAGCTACCGAGTGTGCAGTGGAAGCAATTTCCAAGATGAGCCAGAAGGTAAACGGTAAGGAGCATATTGCAAGAGTTGCCGCTATTTCCGCAGGAGATGAGGAAGTAGGACAGTTGGTAGCAGATGCTATGGAGAAGGTTAGCGGAGATGGTGTTATCACCATTGAGGAATCCAAAACCATGCAGACAGAGCTGGACTTGGTAGAAGGTATGCAGTTTGACAGAGGTTATATCTCTGCATATATGGCAACCGATATGGATAAGATGGAAGCAACCCTTGAGAATCCCTGCATCCTGATTACAGATAAGAAGATTTCCAACATTCAGGAGATTCTTCCTTTGTTGGAGCAGATCGTACAGTCCGGTGCCAAGCTGTTGATTATCGCTGAGGATGTGGAAGGTGAAGCACTGACCACTTTGATTGTGAACAAACTGCGCGGTACCTTCAATGTAGTGGCTGTGAAGGCTCCTGGCTATGGTGACAGGAGAAAGGATATGCTGCAGGATATCGCTATTTTGACAGGCGGTACCGTTATCAGTTCCGAGCTTGGCTATGAACTGAAGGATGTGACAATGGATATGCTCGGCCATGCGAAGTCAGTAAAGGTTCAGAAGGAGAATACTGTCATTGTAGATGGTGAGGGTCAGAAGGATGAGATTCAGGCTCGTATTGCACAGATTAAGAAGCAGATTGAAGAGACCACTTCTGATTTCGACAGGGAGAAGCTGCAGGAGAGACTTGCAAAGCTGGCTGGCGGTGTGGCAGTGATCCGTGTAGGTGCAGCAACCGAGACCGAGATGAAGGAAGCAAAACTTCGTCTGGAAGACGCATTGGCAGCTACCAGAGCAGCAGTGGAGGAAGGCATTATCTGCGGAGGCGGTTCTGCTTATATCCATGCGGCAAAGGATGTTGTGAAGTTGGCTGATTCTCTGGAGGGTGATGAGAAGACCGGTGCAAGCATTGTTCTGAAAGCATTGGAAGCACCTTTGTTCCACATTGCGGCAAACGCAGGTCTGGAAGGCAGCGTAATCATTAATAAGGTGCGTGAGTCAGAGGCAGGTGTGGGCTTCGATGTGCTGAAGGAAGAATATGTGGATATGGTGAAGGCAGGTATCCTTGATCCCGCAAAGGTAACCAGAAGTGCATTGCAGAATGCAACCAGTGTGGCAAGCACATTGCTGACCACTGAGAGCGTTGTTGCAAATATCAAGGAAGAGACTCCTGCAATGCCTGGAGGCGCCGGCGGAATGGGCGGAATGATGTAATAAATAGCGAAAGCAGTTAGAAGAATGCAAGGTGAACAAGTTCGCCTTGCATTCTCATGTGGATTTGAGCTGCCAAGCAGCGAAAAAGTTATTGCAACTGTAAGTATTGCCATGGTAGCTGTATGTTGGAGCGTTGGACAACTATTATAGGAAGCGTAACTTGCAACAGACTCAATTATGGAAAACAATTGATAAATTTGCGCTGATACAAGAAGGAGGAACGATTTTATGATTCATTGGTCGCACCAGGAAGAGGGATTTTGTGAAGGCAGTTTCAAAAGCAGTTTTTTTCGCGATGATGAAAATGGTGATGAGCTGAGTGTTGGTCTTCAAAGTCCTGATTTGATCGAATGTGCTGAAAAATGCGTAGAGGCATTTAATAACCTTACTGAGTCTCAGATAAGTGAAATCTGTGAAGAAATCATCAAATGTGCTAAAGAAGGCGGTATAGATGAAGAATTTGAATTGCCGGCGATTGAAAATGCTCTTGATATTTTAAATTATTGCTGGTTTACAGGATTATATGTAAATATGCTGAGTAAGGAAGATGAAATATCATATGTTGTTGAAGGCGAGGGAGAATGGGGCGAAGTGATTGGTTTTGTTGTAGAAAATAATAAAGTAATTTATGTCGGTACTGATTATTTTGATTATATGAAGGATAAATAGTATTCTTTTTGGAAGCAGGATAGCTGACCATGAAATCTAAAAAGTTCTGAACTTGCAAAGTACGCTGACAATAACAGGAAAGAGTGTGGGATTTGCACGCGTAAAAACGCTGTACAAGAGGAACAGATTCACCTTGTACAGCGTTTTTCATGTGAATTGATTCGTATGGCAATTTACTAATTTTGTGATGACTTTTATGGTAATTTTTGAAAAGTCTTTGACATGAACATAAATTTATAGTAACATTAACATGTCCATTAGGAAGGAGGTGACATAATGGAAAAGGATTATAAGGTAACAGACGCAGAGAGAGCGGTGTTGGAGGTATTATGGGAACATGAGGAACCAGTTCAAACAGCGGAATTGCTGGAACAGATGAAACAAAGAGGTAGAGATTGGAAGAGACAGACCTTGAATACCTTGCTGTCACGTTTAGACGGTAAGGAGATTGTAAAGCGCAAACGTGGATATGTACAGCCGGCACTGACAGAGGAAGAGCTGTTGATGAAACAGACACAGGGGATTCTGGACAATTTCTATGGCGGAAAGCTTGAAAATTTCTGTGTTGCATTGCTTGGTAGTACAAAAGTAAAAGAGGATGATATAGCTAAATTGAATGCATTGATTGATAAAATGCAGAATATGTAGAAAGATTGATAGAAGGGGAATTCATTGATTGGTTTCTAAATTAAAGTTATATTGTATGTTCATGTATTGCAATCCTGATTTGTGCACCTATTATAGTTGGGCAGATGTAAGGGAATATGACAATAAATATGTATTTTTTTAATGATATAAGCCTATCCTGCAAAAATCGGAAAGACATGATGTGCAGAACATAAGAATAGAACAGAGGAATGTTTGAAGAGGTGGGAAGCCTGTACATTTAGAGATGAAGATTAGAAGCAGTATAAGAGAAGACAAGATAAAAAAAGATAAGGAAAGACAGGGTAAAGAAAATAGGATAAAGAAAACAAGATAAAAAATGATATTAAAAAATTAGATAAAGAAATTAGATAATGAAAGGGTCTGTCAGAATGTGACAGGCCCTTTGGCGTGTGAAGAAGTTGTTATGAGATTATAAAGTAGTATTATGTCGGAGGGTATTCATATTGTTTTGGGTTGTGAGCGGTTTTTGTCATAACGGGCAGGAATCAAATGGGCTCTTTGTAAAGCCAGATATAAGATAGGGAGCAATATCAGTTGGAGAATAATTCCAGGGAAGCTGGATACAAAATAGCCAGTTGCCCAGGCCTTCCAGGAATAACTGCCTGCAGCGAATATCAAGGCTCTGGCAATACCGGTAAGGATGCGTCCTGCCAACATGGCGACTACAAGACTGATATAGAGATCGGCCATTAGATGTCCGGTGCGGATAAAATGAATTAACAGGCCGCTGATCAGACCATATAATGCCAATTCTACCATCATTGTGGGCAGGTAGCCCATTCCGGGCATACTTGTGATAAAGCAAGAAAGTGCAGGACCTGTCAGTCCACAGAGCAGTCCATAAGGCCAGCCACATACGAGACCGCACAAAAGTACAGGGATATGCATGGGGGAGAGCAGAGTACCAGCATTTGGTATAGCATGCAATCCCATAGGAAGTACTACACAGAGAGCAATGCACACAGCAGTGGTGGCACATTTTGTCAGGTTTGATAGTTTGTTCATGATTTTTACCTCTTTCTTTTTCTGTTTTTTCCGGAAGTCCTGAAATGTTTTGGATAACGGTTCGGTGATTGGTCAAACGGTAACATTTCACTGCAATTTCTAATTTCTATTATGAAATGGTGGATTGAATAAAAGTGGAAAAGAAAATAAACATAATAAAAGCCACGAAAGCACAACCCTTTTCCAAAGGATATCCTGCCTTCCTGGCATGTTATAATGTTTATTCATATTTTGTTATGGTACTTGAAATTGCAAATACATCACTTTGATCAAACTCAGAACGGTCATAATATTGGTACTTCCAAATGAAGTCGGCATTTTTCTAAATGCACCGTTTCTCCCTGAAACGAATATATATAATTATTATACTGAGAGTGATATGTATGTCAAGATGAAATTTGAATTTTTATTTGCAAATAGTAACATTTCTGCATGGTTCTGCATGGCTGAATTGCCAGTTACTCTCTGTGACCAGTAACACTACTGCATATTTTGTTCAATGACATATTTTGTTCAATGACATATTTTTTCATAGTGACATTGTTTTTTTGATGTGATATAATTTGAACATTATCATTCCATTGGAATGCGGTATTTTTCATCCGGATTGGGGCGCCGCGCAGTTGCGGCAGGGAGGTTGGTATGAAAATAATGATCATGGACGGACAGGGCGGCGGCGTGGGACGCAGCCTTGTGGAAGAATTACATTTGAGAAATCCGGAATATGAGTTAATTGCTGTGGGAACCAATGCCGCAGCTACTTCTAATATGATGAAAGGTGGTACGGCATTGGGTGCCACAGGAGAAAATGCGGTGATTTACAACAGCAGTCGGGTGGATGCGATTGTAGGGCCTATCGGCATAGTGGTGGCGAACGCTATGATGGGGGAAATTACCCCTAAAATGGCGGAGGCAGTGGCTTCGAGCAATGCCCAAATTCTGCTGATTCCAGTGAGCCGCTGCCATGTGCAAGTGATGGGGGTGGAGAGTAAAAAGTTAGGAGATTATATCAAAGAAGCTGTGGACAAGCTGTGAAATGACTGGGGAACTATAAAGAGTTCAACCAAAGCGCCAGCAGGAAATTGAGAACAAACAGGACAGCCGTTTGGAACAACTCATAGAAACGCAGGGAATCTTTTTATTGCAGTGCAGGGATGGTACTGGAATCAGGAGGTAGAATAGTCATATGTTGGAGGTCTTTTATCCGGATCATGAAGTGGGAAGTGCATACGATATTGATTATGAGAGTCTGTATGAAAAAGGCTGCCGGGGGGTGATCTTTGATATAGACAATACATTGGTGCCTCATGGCGCACCGGCAGATGAGCGTGCAGCCGCATTGTTTGTCAGATTGCACAAAATAGGCTTTCGGACAGTGTTGCTGTCCAATAATAAGGAACCACGGGTTAAATTGTTCAATGATGGTGTAGGGTCAAAGTATATTTTCAAGGCCGGCAAACCCGGAAGGGAGGGGTATGAGAAGGCCATGAGTCTTATGGGAACCATACCAAAGAATACGATATTTGTAGGGGATCAGTTGTTTACGGATATCTGGGGAGCGAAAAAGGCTGGTATCACAACCTGGCTTGTAAAACCAATTCATCCCAAAGAGGAAATACAGATTGTTTTAAAACGTCGTCTGGAATGGATTGTATTATTTTTTTATCATAGAAAACATAGAAAAAATGATTAAAAAGAGTTATGGGATGATAACGGTGTTTTACAGCAGCGTTGACCGGATGACGTATGGCGTCTGACGGCTGGCGTGTATTTGACAATACAGTTCGGAATGGAAGGAGGAACAGAGAATGAAAATCAATGGCTATACTCGAACTTGTGGATTGGTTGGAAATCCGGTGGAACATACTATGTCGCCGGCCATACACAATACACTTGCCAAAGCCATGGAAGAGAACCTGGTCTATGTACCTTTTCATGTGCCGGAAGGCTGTCTGGAAGCGGCCATAAAAGGGGCGTATGGGCTGAATCTATTGGGATTGAATATAACGGTTCCATATAAGAGTCAGGTCATTCCCTTTTTGAATGAAATAGATTCTCTGGCAGAAACCATCGGAGCGGTGAACACCTTAGTGCGTGTGGAGGGCGGTTATAAGGGGTATAATACGGATATGCCTGGGTTGTATCGTGCCATGTGTGAAGACGGGGTATCAATAGAGGGAGAACAGGTGTTGATTCTGGGAGCGGGCGGTGTGGCCAGAGCGGTGGCCATTTTAGCCGCAAGGAAGGGGGCGGCGAGAATTATTCTTATGAACCGCACTTTGGATAAAGCTGGTCAAGTGGCGGAAGAAGTGAACATGATAGCGGAGAAAAAGCTTGCATCCGCCATGTCATTGACTGATTATACGCAATTACCGGAGGGGGAAAGATATTTGGCTGTCCAGGCCACCAATGTGGGGATGTTTCCCAATACGGAGGAAGCCGTGATTGAAGAAGCGGGATTTTATCAAAAGATCCATACAGGTTACGACTTAATCTTTAATCCGGCCCGGACACGTTTTATGGAATTGGTGGGGGCAAAAGGGGGAAGAGCATTTAATGGGTTAAAAATGCTGCTGTATCAAGGTATTATTGCTTATGAACTCTGGACGGGCAGGCAGGTGGATAAGGCTTTGGCGGAAAGGGCTTATGAGGAAATGAAACAGGCAATGGGCATCTGATAGAAGCTTGACTGAGATATGACGAGTGACCCAAGAAGGCGACTTGCGGCTGAGAAATGGCGAGTGACCCAAGAAGGCGACTTGCGGCTGAGAAATGGCAGGCAACCTGAGATGCCGCTGAGAAACGTTAAATGGAGGCAGGAAATGAAACGAGAGACCATCATTTTGATCGGGTTTATGGGGAGTGGGAAAACTTCAGTGGGATTGCGGCTTTCCTATAAGCTGCGAGTGCCTGTGGAAGATACGGATAAGCTGATAGAGCGCCGGGAAGGCTGTACGATCAATGAGATTTTTGCGAATCAGGGTGAAGGTTATTTTCGGCAGCAGGAGACAGCATTGCTGCAGGAATTGGCAGATAAGAAGCGCAAAGGTATTTTTTCCGTTGGAGGAGGCACTCCGATTGCACCCCGTAACAGGGAGCTTATGAAGCAGCTTGGGACAGTGGTGTATCTGCGGGTACGCCCGGAGACTGTGTATGAGCGTTTGAAATGGGATACTACCAGGCCGCTGCTGCAATGCGAGAATCCTTTAGAGCGGATCAGAGAGCTTTTGGAGAGTCGAAAAGAGGCATATGAATCCTGTGCGGATATCATTGTGGATGTGGATGATATGGAGATTGATGAGATTCAGGAAGTGATTACAAAGGAGATTCGTAAAATGAAACTACTGGTTATCAATGGACCGAATATTAATTTTCTGGGAATCAGGGAAAAAAGTGTATATGGTACGGAGGATTATCAATATCTGCTGGACATGATTCAAAAGAAGGCGAAGGAAACCGGAAACGATATTACAGTGTTTCAGAGCAATCATGAGGGTGCTATTATTGATAGAATTCAGGAGGCATACTTTGACGGCACCCAGGGGATTGTGATTAATCCGGGAGCATATACACATTACAGTTATGCAATCCGGGATGCACTTGCCAGCATTACGATACCTAAGGTGGAAATCCATATTTCGGATATTACCAAACGGGAAGCATTCAGAAAAGTGTCCGTCACTGCCGAAGTGTGTGACAAACAGATTTATGGTCAGGGGCTGGAGGGATACATGCAGGCGATTAATTTTTTGATACAGAAAATTAACAAAATATAACAGTTATGAAATTTTTTTCAAAAAACAGTTGAAATCGTCATCTTTTTATATTACACTAATAAAGAATTATATTGTGAACAAAATTAGGAGGAAGATAATATGATTTCTGCAGGTGATTTCAGAAATGGTATTACGATTGAGTACGATAATAATGTGTACCAGATTATTGAATTCCAGCATGTAAAGCCTGGAAAGGGTGCGGCTTTCGTCAGAACGAAGCTGAAGAATATCAAAAGTGGCGGTGTGGTTGAGAAGACCTTTCGGCCTACGGAGAAATGCCCTCAGGCGCGTATTGATAGAAAAGATATGCAGTATCTGTATTCTGATGGAGATTTGTTCTATTTCATGGATACGGAAAATTATGAGCAGATCGCACTGAATGCCGAGAATGTGGGAGATGCTTTGAAATTTGTAAAAGAGAATGAGATGTGCAAAATCTGTTCCCATAACGGCAGTGTGTTTTCAGTGGAACCGCCTTTATTTGTAGAGCTGGTGATCACGGAGACAGAACCCGGATTCAAGGGAGATACGGCTACAGGCGCATCTAAACCTGCTACGGTGGAGACAGGAGCACAGGTTTCAGTGCCTTTATTTGTAGAACAGGGTGACAAAATCAAGATTGATACCAGAACGGGTGAATATTTATCCCGTGTATAGTGTTTCCCTTTTTGATGTGGCAATTGAATTTCAGTGCTGTGATAAGTCTGGCTCCGCAAAGCTGCCATTATTCCTGTTTTGTTAGAAAAACATTGTTTTGAGCGTGCGGAGGCAGCAAGTATTCTCTTTTGGCAGACTGCATTTTATTTTTATTTCATACACAATTGAAAGCTTGTAAGGCGATTATTTTCCCGCTGTAGAAAGGGTATGTTGCCTTTATGCACAAAACCGGGTAATGTACCATGTGGATTGTGCGCAAGCGCTGTTGCGTGCGACGATATTGCAAATCTTTGATTGAGCATCTTGGCATAAAATCTTTACAAATCATAGGGTGATAATCCGAGTTTGAAGAGCAGGATTGCAAATCGTGAAAAATCAAGATTGCAAATTGCGATTGCAAATCATATATAGCGCAGAAAGAGGGAAAGTGTGGAAATAAAAGAATTTGCAGAAAAAGTCTGTAATGCGGTAAAAAAAGAGCTTGGAAAGGGGTATCGGGTAGAACTTAAGGAAGTGAGAAAGAATAATGGTGTAATTCTTCATGGAATGCTGATATTTTCTCAGAAGAATGTGGTTCCAACCATTTACCTGGATACTTTTTTTGAAGAATATGAGTCGGGGGTGTTTTTTTCAGAGATTGTTCGGAGATTAGTATCCATTTACCGCAAGGATACGCCGAAGGGAAAAATTGATATGGAATTTTTTCGCTCCTTTGACGAGGTAAAGGACAGGATTTGTTACCGTCTGGTTGGCAGAAAGGGGAACGAAGAACTGCTTGCGGATGTGCCCTATATTGAATTCCTTGATCTGGCTTTGTGTTTTTACTATGCGTATCAAGGAGATGTTTTGGGAGAAGGGGCGATTCTGGTGCACAATTCCCACTTGGAACTGTGGGATACATGTACCGCGGAGTTGCTGAAGCTTGCGCAGAGAAATACGCCAGAATTGTTTCCATGGGAGTGTCATTCTATGAGCTCGGTTCTGAAAGAGATATTGGGAGAGGATCTTTGCGAGGAAGCAGAAGATGTTGCACAGGATGATTTATTCCAGGAAGATCCTATGTGGGTGTTGAGCAACGATAGAAGAGTGCAGGGTGCCGTATGTATGCTTTATCCGGGCGTGTTAGATGAAATAGCTGCCAGGTGGACAAAAGGCGTTTATGTGCTGCCCAGTTCTATTCATGAGGTGATTCTTCTGATAGATTCGGGCAGGGACGAAACGGAAGCTCTTAAGAAAATGATAGCGCAGGTAAATAGTACTCAAGTTGCACCAGAAGAGGTTCTTTCCGACAGTCTTTATTATTATGATTTCATTGAAAAAAAGGTCAAAATAATTTTCTAAGAAATTCCTTAAATTCATGGTAGACATATTAAATATTTTGTGATATTATAATTCAGGGTGATGTAACAATTCTGTAACATTTGCATCCGTAGTCTAATGGATAGAACGAAGGCCTCCGACGCCTTTAATGCAG
>CAMWLE010000024.1 GCA_947175015.1 uncultured bacterium | reverse complement strand
GAAAAGGCCTATTTCCGTGAGTTGTTCCCCTTGCCGGAACGAAGCGCAGGAAAGCTTGAGGTGCTCCGCAAGGTAGGGCAGGGGAAGCCGATTGGCGCAAAGGAGGCGTCGAAAGTGCTCAGTGAACTGTACGCATATGATGAAACGGGGCTGCGCCGCCTGACACAGGTGACCAATATCATGGTGCATTTCAATTTCCTCCTGGGTGCGCCAAAGGACAGGGGAGAGGCGGCATGGGGAGACGCGATCTGTTTTCTGGAGGATGAGGTTCTGATTTACCGCAGGGAGGAAGACGGGACCTGCCGCTTGAGCCACGCCGCCTTTTTTGACATGATTGCTCACATTGTCGACAGCAAGGCGGACTGCCACCTTACGCATAAGAAATCTTTCTATCATGAGGAATTTATAGATACTGTCTGCAAAAACATGTATCTGTACGAATGCTATATAGCCGGCATGAAATGATGCAGGGTGGAAGAGATATATTATGATGCAACCGAAGTGTGAACAGCCATCTGATCACGACATTGCAGTTATCCTTGTGTGAAACAAATTCTCCGTCATTGGGAATATCAGAGCCATCGCACAATTCGGGACTTTTCAGACACGCCCTAATTATTCAATGTGTGCGAAAGTTGTTCCCAAGCCAATATCAAATCCAAGTGCCTGGTATATTTTTTCATCACACGGGGCACAGCAAACTGTTAAGCTCGATATGTTGTTTTCCTTGCACCATGTTTGTGCCATTTTCGTCAATTTCCGAGCAATGCCCCTGTTGCGGAAAGCGGGTTCAATGTAGAAATCTTCATATACTCCTGTATCCGAGCAAGTAAAAGTTGAATAGCATTTGGCAACACTACACATGCCGACAGCACGGTAGCCACGCTTGGCAACAAAGAAAGTAATCTTGCCTTCTTTGATAGCTTGCTGAAGCTGTTTCTGCTTTTCTTCCGTTAGTGATTCTTCTCCGATTTCTTTTTTGAAACCGTTTTCCAATTTCAAAAGTTGCCAATCGGTTGGGTCATTGAGAACTTCCACGGTGAAAGATATTTCATCTTCGGGAGGCAAGATCATCAATGGTTCGCCCCACTCGTCAAAACCGTTTTTAACAAATCCCAAGCTCTGCCAAAAGTGCTCTCGCCGTACATCACCGCCATAGTTCAACTCCGCATAGAGTGCGCCGTTTTCCTTTGCCCAATCCAACAGAGCCTTTGCACATTTTTTGCCTGTACCGTTTCCACGGTATTCCGGATATACGCAGTATTCCATGACAAAGCATTTGCCATCCTCAGAGGTGTAAATCACCGGCAAAGTAAAGCCAATGTCCTGGCCATCCAGGTGAAAGAATAGATAGTAGCACCTATCCTGCAGTCTGTCGTGAATCTTCTGCATATGCGCTCGGTATTCCGTATCGCTGAGAAAGTATTCTCTGTCCTCGTCATTCGGGTCGGGAAAGATATCCCGTTTGTAATAGATGTGAAGTTGCTCCCAAAAAGTTGCAACATCGTTTTCTGTGACTGCTTCACGGATGGTAATTGGGTTTTCCATTTAATGTTTCCTTATCTACAATGCGATTATGACAGCTACGGGGACGATACGCCGTTCGTCACCTGTTCACCGGCTTGTACTGGCTGCCCTTATAACAAGGAGCTATCCCCTTGTATTGGGTACTGTATCAACAAGTTACAAAAAACTAATACAACATCAAAAGAAAAAACATTTTTGAGCAAAATACTTCATTACGAAAAAAGTATTTTGCTCAAATGTTCGATTGTTTCATCAATGTACTCAAATGCAGCTTCTTTAGTGTCAAAGCCGTAATATTCATGCTTTTCCACTACATCTCCAATACTTTGTCCTTGAAGCTCATTACCTAAAAAGTTGTCAATCTCCTCTTTCACTTTTGGGTCTTGATTAGATGAACCATAACGACAACCCAATGCGAAATTGATAGGACTTTGCCAATCGTCTGTTGTTAAGTTATCGTTTGCCTTTACGCCAAAGTCGTTATAACCACAGTTAAGATATTGGCGAAGAATACCTTCTAATTTGTTGGCATAATCAAGTACGCTATTTTGTTTAGCCATAATATTACCTCATTTCTTTTTTTGAAATTAATTTAAGCTGTATTTCTTATTTTAGTACAAACAATTGTAAAAATCAAGGAGGAAATAGAGATTTTTCCGGAATGGGTAGTAGAAAAGTATGAGAAAAAATATGTGGAACAAAAGTATCGGCATAATCTTCTGCTGTTTCTTCACGACTTCCGGGTGCCATTTGATGACAATATGAGCGAAAGGGTTTACGAAAAGAAAAAAAACGCCAGAAAATGGCTGGGGGGTTCCGTAAGACCAGCGGTAAGGAGATGTACTGTAACATATTGACCATCAGAGAGAGCCTAAAAAGAAGAAAGAGTGAAGGAACACCAGCCATTTTTTTTATGGTGTTAAATGTAGTGCTTTAAACTGGCAGGCTGAACTGTAACGGATTTGGGGAGAAATAATCCGGAATTTCTGGAAATATAATTTATTCTATGCTAAAATGAAGGGCAGTATTGTAAAAGGCAAAAGGGAGTAGAGATAAGCAGAGATCGAAGAGAAAAATAAAGGGGAAGAGAAAGGTTAGAAGAGCAAAAAACCAAAGAAATAAGAGAAAGGGTAGAAGAGCAAAAAGCCAAAGAAGGAAGACAAAGAGTAAAAGGCAGGAGGCAGATAAAATGAGAGAGGTAATATGTTTTCATAATCCGGAGGAAGTAAACGGTTATTTGAGTAATTGGTATCTTTCTGATTTTGAATTAGACGGTATCAGATTTACGTCTATGGAGCAATATATGATGTATCAGAAAGCTTGTGCATTTGGTGACGACAAGGCAGCTAATCAAATACGCAATACATCCGATGTGGGCAAAATTAAGGCACTGGGGCGTGCTGTTAGAAATTATGAAGATGTGATCTGGAATGGAATACGGCAGATCGTGGTATATGAGGGGTTGTTGGAAAAATTCCGCCAGAACAGTGAATTGAAAGAGAAACTCCTTGCCACAGGGCAGAGCATATTGGCGGAATGTGCCGTACAGGATAAGATATGGGGAATTGGATTGTCTATGAAGGATGAGAAGCGTTTTGACAGGAAGGAGTGGAAAGGACAGAATTTGCTTGGATTTTCTATTATGAAGGTAAGGGATAGTTTACAGAGGTAAATTCCTGATAGAATGAGGTAAAAAGACGAAGCGGCAGGATAAGGTAAAGAGGCGATAGGGCAGAAGTGGCAGGATAAAGCGATGAGGGGATAGTGCAAAGAGATGATGCAGAAGAGAGGCATAGAAGGGTGGGATAGATGAATGAGGCGGATTTTTTTCGTGGAGGACGATCTGAGTTTGATTAACGGACTGACTTTTGCGATCAAAAAACAGGGATATGAGATTGATGTTGCCCGCACAAGGCTTGAAGCAGAAACAATGTGGGGCAATGGGAATTATGATCTGGTGATTCTGGATGTGTCGCTTCCTGACGGTTCCGGCTTTGATATATGCAAAAGAATTCGTCAGATTTCAAAGGTGCCGATTATGTTTCTTACTGCCGCCGATGAAGAAACAGATATCATTATGGGGCTTGACATTGGGGCGGATGATTACATCACAAAACCCTTCAAGCTGGCAGTGTTCCTGTCGAGAATCAATGCGTTGCTGCGCAGAAGTGACAATTTCGGCGCGGCAAATTCCGACTCGACGAATTCAGGGCGAGCAGATGGGGAGCTGACTTCCAACGGTATTACGGTACTGTTGTTGAAAGGGGAAGGCTATAAAAACGGGAAACCGCTGGAATTGACATCAAGTGAATATAAGCTGTTGTGCCTGTTCATGGAAAATCCGGATGTAGTGCTTACACAGGAACGGATATTGGGTAGCTTGTGGGATTGTAATGAGAATTATATAGATAATAAGACCCTTACTGTATATATCCGCAGACTGCGCATGAAGGTAGAAGATGATCCGGGAGAACCGAAAAAGATTGTGACAGTTCGCGGCATGGGTTATAAATGGAATACGACAGGTTAAAATAAAGTCCGGAAGCCGGCGGTCATAAAGGTGTAGTGATGAAAATATTAACGAATCGAAGAGTAAAACGATTGTTTATTCAAATTGTGCTGTGCATATGGGTATTTGTTTTATTATCTATGGCGATGATGGCATTAAAACCGAATCGGGCGGCCATAGAGATGCTGCTATGCCTTATCGGTATGGGGATTGCTGTACTTCTGGTCTGTTATGGATATTTCAGGGAACAGAACAGGATTATGGAGGATGCCGCAGCACAGATCAGCCAATATATATCCGGCGACCATACCGCTCGTATTGAATGTAATGAGGAAGGGGAATTGTACAGGCTCTTCCATGAGGTAAATTCCCTGGCGGCTATTCTGAATGCCAAGGCAGAAAAGGAAGGGAGATTAAGAAAATTTTCGCAGAATACCATATCGGATATTTCTCATCAATTAAAAACGCCCCTTGCTGCTCTCAATATTTATAATGGAATTATACAGACGGAAGCCGACGCAAAAGAATTATCAACCATTCAGGAGTTTTCCGCTCTGGCCGATCAGGAACTTGACCGGATAGAAACATTGGTGCAGAATCTTCTGAAAATTGCGAAATTTGACGCGGGGACTATGGTGATGGAGAAGAAACCGGAAGATATCTCTGAAATAATGGCAGATGTGAAGAAGCTTTTCTCCTTTCGGGCCAGACAGGAGGGGAAGGAAATTGTCCTGTCGGGCAGTGAATCCTTCTCCTTTTTATGTGATCGAAGCTGGATTGTGGAGGCAATCAGTAATATTGTAAAAAATGCCCTTGACCATACGGACAAGGGAGATGATGTCCGTATGGAATGGGGGAGGTCGGCATCTGCTATCCGTATCGTTATAAAAGATAATGGAAGAGGCATTCACCCGGAAGACCTGTATTATATTTTCAAAAGATTTTACCGCAGCCGGTATTCCAAAGACATCCAGGGCATAGGGCTTGGATTGCCGCTGGCAAAAGCTGTGATTGAGGCACATAACGGCACTATCGAAGTTGACAGCATCTTAGATTATGGGACAACTTTCACCATCAATTTTTTGATTCCTTCAAAATTGTAGCCTGAATGTAGCCTGTTTGTAATATTTCTATGCTATTCTTTCAAGTATACGGTAGAATTACTTAGAAAGAGGTGTTTACATTATGAACTTATTAGAAGTCAGCAAAATCTGTAAGACATACGGCAGCGGTGATACGGCTGTACAAACATTGAAAAATGTCAGTTTCCGTCCCCATGGGTGAGTATGTAGCTATTGTGGGAGAATCCGGTTCCGGGAAGAGTACACTCCTGAATATGATCGGCGCACTTGATACGCCTACATCCGGTAAGGTGCTCATTGACGGCAAGGATACTTTTTCCATGAAAGAAAACAGGCTTACCATTTTCCGCCGGAGGAATATCGGATTCATTTTTCAGGCGTTCAACCTGATTCCTGAATTAACTGTTGAGCAGAACATGATTTTTCCGGTGCTGCTTGATTATCAGAAACCGGACGGAGCGTATCTGGAAGAACTTCTCTCGGTACTTAATCTGACGGAACGCCGTAACCATCTGCCAAGCCAGTTGTCCGGAGGGCAGCAGCAGAGAGTGGCCATCGGACGTGCGCTGATTACGCGTCCGGCATTGATTCTTGCGGACGAACCTACCGGTAATCTGGATACACAGAACAGCAGTGAGGTGATTGCATTGCTGAAAGAAGCGTCAAGAAAGTATGCCCAGACCATTATCATGATTACGCACAGCCGCAGCATCGCCCAGACCGCAGATCGGGTATTGCAGGTGTCGGACGGTGTATTGACCGATTTGGGGAGGTGCTGTGAATGAAAATGAAAAGCTATCTCAGTTTGATTCCGATTTCTGCCAAGGTGCGCAGGCGGCAGAATTGCATGACGCTTTTATGTATTATCTTTGCCGTATTTCTGGTAACAGCAATTTTCAGTATGGCTGAAATGTTTGTCAGAATGGAGACCATGCATGCAAGAGAAAGCCATGGAAACTGGCATATACGGCTGGCGAATATTACGGACAGTGAAGCAGAAATAATTCGTTCCCGCGATGAAGTAGCCGCCGCGTCATGGTATGATGTGGTAAATCTTGACATGGACAGAGCATATCTGATAGATGGCAGACAGACTGTGCTGTGCGGCATTGAGGAAATGCTTTTGACAGACATTATGAGCTATTTCCCCGAAGGATGCACTTTGCAGGAAGAAACACAGGCCATCCTTACACCCAATGCGAAAGAACTGCTGGGCTTAAATGTCGGAGACATGGTGACATTGAATACACCTGCGGCCAGTTATGAATTCCGTGTGACCGGTTTTCGCAGTAATGACAGCCGATATGTGAACAGTAATGGGGGAGAAGTGACCGCGCTGTTGGTGGAAGAAGGGCAAATTGGTGTCTTTATGAATATTGCGGCATTCCGCAGGATTGTTGCGGAGAATCATGATGAGGGAAAACCTTCCTATTTTGTCAAGTTTGCTGACAGGGCAAATATGAAAAAAGCGATAACCGCAATTATGCAGCAGTGCGGGCTTGGGGAGGGGGATGTAGAACAGAATACGATTGTCATGGGTGCAGCCGGGTTAAGTGACAAAGAATATATTCGGGAAATGTATCCTATTATTATGATATTTTTTCTGCTGATTCTGTTGGCAGGCATCCTTATGATTTCAAGCAGCATGAACAGCAATATTGCTCAGCGGTCGCAATTTTTCGGGATGATGCGGTGTATTGGTATGAGCAGGCATCAGGTGATTCGCTTTGTAAGGCTGGAAGCTTTGAACTGGTGTAAGACGGCTATCCCTGTGGGTGTGGCGCTTGGCACTGTTATTTCCTGGGTCTTATGTGCTGTGCTGCGGTATTATGTGGCAGGTGAGTTTTCGGAAATGCCTGTGTTCGGACTCAGTGGGGTGGGCGTCATAGGCGGCATGCTGGTAGGCTTGCTGACGGTATTGATAGCGGCACAGGCGCCGGCAAAACGTGCTGCTAAAGTTTCTCCTGTGGCTGCAATATCGGGCAACACAAGTGACACGAAAAAAGTGTATCATAGCACTAAAATCCGTTTTTCCAAGATAGAAACAAAACTTGGCGTTTCCCATGCCGTATCCGCGAAGAAGAATTTACTGTTGATGGTGGGGTCCTTTGCCCTGAGTATCATTTTGTTCCTCTGTTTTTCGGTACTGGTGGAATTGTTAGGTTATCTGATACCAACCAAATTATATGCGCCGGATATAGACATTGCCAGCAGCGATTTCAGTAATTCCATAGACTATAAGCTTGTGGAGGAAATCCGTAATATGAACGGTGTGAAATATGTGTATGGACGGAGAAATGTATCGTCTGTTCCTGCGGAATTTAGTGCGGAAGTTGCACAGAAAACAGTTGATATCATCTCCTATGACGATCTTCAGTTGGATTGGCTTCCGAAGGACGGCGACTTGAGAAAAGGGAGCGATTTGACAAAGGTGTATGGAGATCAAGGCTGTGTACTTACAATCTGGGATGAAAATAATCCCCTTGGCATTGGAGATAAAGTACAATTGTGCGGCACCGAAGTGGAAATCACCGGAATGTTGAAATTCAATCCGTTTTCAAACAGTGGAGGAACGGATGGGAAAATCATTCTCATTTGTTCGGAAGACACATTTCTGCGGCTTACCGGTGAAAGAAATTATATTATCATCGATGTACAGGTGACAAAGGATGCGACGGATGCGGATGTAGAAGCCATCCGGAATCTGGTGAGAGGAGAAGAATTCAGGGACAGGCGTGAGGAAGCAAACGGTAGTCTGCTTTGGGCTTTCGGATTATTTATTTATGGGTTTGTGGCAATTATTGCCTTAATTACTTTACTGAATATTGTAAATAGTATTTCCATGAGTGTGTCTGCAAGAACCAGGCAATATGGGGCTATGAGAGCAGTGGGGATGAATGGGAGGCAGCTCACAAAAATGATTGCCGCCGAAGCGTTGACCTATGCGTTCGCAGGCTGTGTGGTGGGATGTACGGCGGGATTGCTGCTTAACAAGCTGATATATGATAAATTGATCACCTCGCATTTCACTTATTATACATGGAGTGTACCTGTGCAAACACTTCTGATTATATTGCTGTTTGTGTTCCTGGCGGCAGCAGCGGCAATTTATGCTCCGGCGAAACGGATGCGGGCTATGGCAGTGACAGATACGATAAATGAACTGTAAATAAACGATAAATGTGCTGCACACCGGTGAAATATACAGTCAAAAAGTGAATAAATGTACTGCACAACAGTGAAATTTCGGTCAAAAAGCGAGTAAGTGTGCTGCACACCGGTGAAATATACAGTCAAAAAGCGGTAAATATATTATACAACAGTGAAAATTACTGTCATAAAGAGAATAAATAGCGGTCAACAGATAACTTGCTTCTGTCAATGTAGGCAATGTATCATCTGGGTGGTAAGGGTAGTCTGTTAGGATAGAGGGACGAGACAAATGTGGCAAATTACATTTTTTGTGTTTTTCATCATGTTCTGTATATTTGCGGGAATCATGGCATATGAGCCAAGGTCATTATGGAGTGGAATTTCATTTTTTTGGGTGATGATATGCCTGGCAGTATTCTTATTCTGCATTCTAAGTGAATGGTCGGACTGGCTGGCAGCGCATGAGGGCGCGATTTATATACTGGTTTTCCTGTTTTTTTTGACAATTATCTGTATGGTCATGTTTCCGGCGGCTTTGGTGATCGTGTTCTTTGTGGAAGGGATAAAAGTCATCAGACATGAGGGCATGAAAGCGTCAAATTTGTTGTCAGTGTTGTTCTCGGTTTTACTATGCTGCTATTTGGCTGTCTGGCCAATGATTGGAATTCGGGGAAAGAATACATTGGGCGCAACGCTCTATGCGATTATCAGTTTGTCGTCGGTGTACGTGTTGGCGTTGATGGCTATGTATTCTTTCTCCGCCATACTCAATCTCATTCACCTGAAAAAGGCTAGAAATGCAGATTACATTGTTGTATTGGGCTGCGGTATCATTGGCAGCAGGGTTACGCCGTTACTGGCGGCTCGGATAGAAAGGGGCATAGAATTGCTGCATTCCAATCCAAATGCCGTATTACTCCTGTCCGGAGGGCAGGGGCCCGGCGAGGATATACCGGAAAGCCAGGCTATGGCGGCCTATGCGCTTGACAAAGGTGTGGCGGCGGAAAAAATAATCATGGAACAGAAGTCTGTATCGACCCTGGAAAATCTGCGGTTTTCCAGGGCATTGATGGACAAACCGAAACCTGAGATTATAATTGTCACCACTGCGTATCATGTGTTCAGGGCACTGATATTGGCAAAACAAGAGGGCATAGGATGTGTGGGCTTCGGTGCAAAAACAAAATGGTATTTTACATTAAATGCGTTTCTTCGGGAGTTTGTCGGGTACCTGCGTATGACATGGAAAAAACATGCCTGTGTCATTGGTGTGGCAGCAGGGATTATCATTGCAATTTATTTCCGTGTTTGATTGAGGGATTAGTGAAATCACTTCTTATCATATTTTTCAGCGCGGCAGTCAGGAGGCGGGGTGGGCTGTGCTGCGCTGAAACGGATTCTGAATATGGCGATAACGGAAACGTTTCATGCGTTGCAGGGTATGATTATGTAGATGCGTTGAGTTATTGTGTACTATCCTGGAATCTTTCTGCAGTGGACGCATATGTTGGAACGGTTATGGCCTGCCGTTTACAGGTATCCCATAATAGACCTTCGCTTTCTCTACAATTGTAAACTGCCCCTTTTCCAGAGAAAGTATGGAGGCGGCACAGTTCGGAAGATCTATTTGCCAGAATTGTTCCAATGGCACATGGGCGATGGTATTCAGGATACATCTGTTAAATGCGCCGTGGGCAACGATCAATAGTGTATTGCAGGTTCCTTCCAGGGGGAGAATCTGTTCCTGCAGGAAGGCGCTTGCGCGAGCCATGACTGTCGGGAAGGATTCTGCCCCCGCAGGCGGAATATAGGATTGGGGTCTGCAGAAAAAGTTATGCAGGGGATGGGCAGGGTCTTGTTTGGCTTCGTCAAAACCGCGGCCCTCACAATCGCCGAAATTAATCTCCATCAGGCGGTGGTCCGTTGTCAGAGAAGTACTTCGGGTGCCAAGGAGGATTCGGGCAGTTTCCACAGCCCGGTCTAAGGGTGAACTAAAGGCCCTGTCAAAGGGAATAGTCTCCAGGGCGGCAGCCGTTTTGATTGCAAGTTCCCTGCCAAAGGCGTTCAGCGGGATATCACTTTGGCCCTGTAATCTTCGTTCTTTATTCCAATCTGTTTCTCCATGTCTGAAAAGATATATATCCACTTTCGTATTCATTCCTTTCTTAACTTACATTTGCTGATATTTTTCTGCCTGCAGACGGAACATTTCCGCATATTTGCCGTTCTGTTCCATTAATGCGCTGTGACTTCCGCATTCGATGATCCGCCCGTTTTCCAACATATAAATTCTGTCTGCCATCACTGTACTTGAAAGTCTGTGGGAGATGAAAATAACCGCTTTATGTTCCGCTGCTTTCAACATAGTTTCATTGAGGTGATATTCGCTGATGGGGTCTAAGGCACTGGAGGGCTCATCTAAAATGATCACAGGACAGTATTTGTAAAAGGTTCGGGCAATGGCTATTTTCTGTGCTTCGCCGCCGGAGAGGTTAATGCCTTCCTCGTCAAATTCTCTGGTCAGCGGGGTGTGGATGCCTTTGGGCAGAGTGCTCAGGCGTTCTTTAAATCCGCTCTCCGTCAGGGCGTGTCGGATGGCGGATTCTTCCGTTGCTGCATCACCAGTGCTCTTGCGGATATCAGAGAAGGAATGAGCTGGCTGCTGTGCGTTCGGCGATGTCCCCATCTGTACATTATCCTGAATTGTGGCGGCGAAGATCTTATAATCCTGAAAAACGGAAGCAAACAGTTCACGGTAACTATCCTTGTTAAAATTCCGAATATCCCGGCCGTTTACTTTGATTGCCCCGCTATTGACATCATATAGATGCAGCAGTAATTTGATCAAAGTGGATTTCCCAGCGCCATTGTAGCCTACGATGGCAATTTTTTCGCCTGATTTTACGGACATGTTGATATCATGCAGGACATCGTCATTGTCCCCATAGGCAAAGGAAACACCTTCCACAGTTAATTCCCGGAAATCTTCGGCGGCAAGTGTTTCTTCGCCGGTCTGTAAATTGCTTTCAAAGGCGAGGAAGGTTCGTATCTTTTCCACATAGAGGCCATGCTGCTCAAATTTAGGGAACAGTTGTGAGAGACTGCGCAGGGAACGTTCCAGGGAGGAAGAGGCGCTGAACAACGCCATAGTGCTTCCGTAACTGAGAACCTTTAAAACTACGGTTTTGTAAACCAGATACCCCAGATATACAATGTTGCTCAAAAGGTCGTTGGGAATAAAATCGCCTAAAAATCCAACCAGCATTTGTTTCCAACCATATTTGTTTACGATGGGGTATACCTGGCTGTTGGCTTCATGGAATTCTTCCTTTAATCTGTCGGCCAGAGGATTTAACCGCAATTCCTTGGCATAATCGCTCAGATAGAAGATTCTGTTAAAGTAGCTTCGTTTCCGCTCCACAGGTTTCAGTTCTGCGTCCTTGGCGAACTGAATTCTGCCGATGCGAGAATTCGCAGCGATATTGATCAGAAGACCCAGCAGGACAAATACGATACCGAAAGCGTCAAAAGTCAGAAAAAAGATACCATTGGTGGCAATTCTGGTAAGGTGCGCCAGCAGGGAGGCGAAATCTGACAGAATCTGTTCCATTCTGCTGCCTGCCTCATGGATGCTCCAGACAAATTCGTTATAGTATTTTGGATTGTCATATCGTTCCAAATCCAGGGAAGCCGCTTTTCCATACAATTCCATCTGCAGATACATTTTCAGCTTTTCTTTCGCCACGGGCGTGAGATAATTCTCCATGATGGCCGCCCATACCAGTTTGAACATCACAAGGGACAGAATGAACATTAAAAAGTGCAGCGCCTCTCCGAAAGTACCGTCGCTTGCAATCAAATCCAGCAGATACTTCATAGTCACCGTAAACTCAATAAATATTTCCACGGAGCAATAAATATGATACAGACAAAAAATGACAAAAAATCCCGGCATTTTTTTCATAACAATTCTCAGCATGAATAATATGTTGGCATAACTTCTTGCCAGAGTGATATGCTTCTCTTTTTCCATGTAACTCCAATCTGCCTGTATAAAGGCATCTGCAAGTTTTTTCTGTGCTGCCTTGGTGATGCCTCAGAAAAACGCTGCAAGCTTCAAGTAAAGTTCTGTGTGGTGCTTTAGAAAAACGCTGCAAGCTTCAAGTAAAATTCTGTGTGGTTCAGGTCATACAGTATGTCTTAAATGAAATTCTGCATATATCAGGCAAAATCCGGCTGGTAATTCTGTGCCTGTTTGTGGAACATATCGGCGTATTTTCCGTTCAGGGACATTAGTTCGTCATGGCTTCCGCATTCGGCTATTTCGCCGTTTTCAAACAAATAGATGGTATCTGCCAATACAGCGGTGGAGAGTCTGTGGGAGATGAAGATGACCGTTTTCTCCCGGCACATTTCCAGGATATTCTCATATAATCTGTATTCCGCTATGGGGTCAAGAGCACTGGAAGGTTCATCAAATACGGCGATTTCATACTCTTTGGCAAATGCCCTGGCTACCGCTATTTTCTGTATTTCTCCGCCGGACAGCACCGCGCCGTCCTGGGTGAATTCTCTGGTCAATATGGTGTCCATGCCATGGGGGAGTGTACACACTTTCTCGTAAATGCCGGTTTTACGAAGAACTTCTTCTACTTTTTGGTAGTCGGCTTCGCTTTCTGGCTGACGCATTAATACATTTTCTGCGATGGACAGGGAGAATACCTGATAATCCTGGAAGGCAGTGCCATAAAGCCTTCGATATGCCTGCAGATGCAGGTCTTTCACATTGTCGCCGCTTAAGAGAATCTGACCATCAGACACATCATATAGGCGCATGAGCAGCTTGATAAAAGTGGTTTTACCCGCGCCGTTATGCCCTACAATGGCGATTTTCTCTCCCCGGTGTATAGAAAGGGAGACATGCTTCAGGGTGGGGTGTGATTGCCCTTTGTAAATAAAGGATACATCCCGGAACTGCAATAGCGGCTGCCCTTCTCTGTATAATGCAGGAGTTGTACCTTCCTGCTTTTCATCTATCACCGGTTCGTATTCCAGAAATTCTTTCAGGTTGGCGATATAGAGACTATCTTCATAGCTTTGTATGACGGCTTTGGAGGCATCAATGACAATCCAGGCGGCTGTGGTCATGGCGGAGAACAACACCGCAAAGCCGCTCAATGTCATGCTCCCGGTCACTAATGTCCTGTAAAGGGAATAAATCATGACCCCCTGAAATATAATCACGAAAGTAAAAATATCCCGAATGAATTTCAGGGATACTCGTTTGGCACGATAGCGTTTCAATGTATCTAATATCCCTCGGAAACCTTCCATGTAGATTTTCTGCAGCACAAGAAATACATTGGATATCCGCAGTTCCTTGGCATAGTCCACCAGGTATACGGTTCTGTTCACATAATCTGTTTTCCTGACATAGGGAATGGATTCCTTTTTCATGTTGAAATTTGTTTCGTTCATCATTTTGCCGAAAACAAAATTGCCGATAATGGGACCAGCAACAAACACAATCACAAAAGGGTCTATGGAAAACATGTAATACAGGGAAAAGATGCTTCCAATCAGGCTGGTGAATATGGTGCACAGGTTACTGCAAATCTGGGTGAAACGTTGCTCGCAGTCCTTCATGGCAAGGGTGAAACGATTATAGAATTCTGTGTTTTCGTAACATTCCAGTTCTACCTGGGTGGCTTTTTGGAACAGCATGGAATTGACCTGCTCAAAAATATCCGCATCCGCTTTTGGTTTGTACACATGCTGATACCATTTGCTGAAAAGTCTGGGCAGAGAAAATCCTAAACTGACCGCCACAAGGAAGAGCATAATATTTTGGAAGCTTCTGCCGATCTCCATAGATTCCACCAGATATTTGATAAAAATAATATCGTAAAATATCCAGGTGACATAACCAAGGCCGATGTCCAGAAGTTCTCCCAATACCCGACCTTTTTTCATACGCCACAGAAGCCGGAGAATATAGGTATTATTTTTAAAATAGCTGGCTTTCAAAGTGAACCTCCTTCATTTGGTGCTCTTTGGCATATCGGGAATCAAAAGTTGGTTTAAAGCATTTTTGTGCCAATATTTTACCATTTATTCCTTAACTATGCAACTGATATGTGTTAGTGTAACTTTATCCGGAAATTTCAATGGGCAGACTTTCCCTTGTTTTTACAGCCATCGGATCAACAGACAACATTGAAATATAATTGAATGCTTCTATATAAAGTATATGATAGAAACATATGTTGTCTGTTATTTATTTCAAAAGGTCGCGGAATGAACAGTAGTTAGCAGGACTGGCCCAAGGAAGCCTCGGCAATATTTGGTGGAAGTATAGGGGCAGTTGTGCTAAAATGTGGAGGAAGTGAATGAAAGAGGGTCGAAACAGCTTAGAGCAGCAATGGAATAAGGGAGGAAATTTTCATGGATGAAATTCGGCAGGTGAAAAAAACGGAGATAAAAGATTGTGTGGACATCATCAGGAGAAGTTTTATGACAGTAGCGGAGGAATTTGGTTTTACAGAGGAAAATGCGCCGCGTTTTACAGCTTTTGCAACGACGGAAGAACGTTTGATGTGGCATTTGGAACAAGAGAAAAGGCCTATGTTCGTATATTGTCAGGATGAGAGGATTGTTGGATATTATTCGTTGTTAAAGCAGAGCGATAAGGAATGTGAACTGAATAATTTATGTGTAATTCCGGAGTGGCGGCATAATGATATCGGGAAAAAGCTTTTGCGGCATGCGTTTTCGGAAGCCCAAAAGATGGGATGTTCCGCCATAAATATTGGAATTGTAGAAGAAAATGTAAGGCTGCGGGAGTGGTATGAAGCAAATGGTGCGGAGCATATCGGAACAAAGAAATATGATTTTTTCCCTTTTACGTGTGGATATATGAGGAAAAAATTATAGGGGAAACTCATAAGAAAAGCCATAGGAGCAGGGACATTAAGGGAGAAGAGATAGCAGGATTTACAGGGGTGTGTCGCAAGTCGTAAAGTGATGGAGAGTTGATTTCCGGTATTATTACAATGTAAATCCCGGAAATCAACTCAGCATCCCAACCGCAAGCAGCGGACCATATCACTTTCTCTATTTCAGCGGTTTTCGTCCAGGTAAAGCTGCACACGGTTTTCAATGAGTGCTGTGACTTCCTCTATGTTCTTCAGTCCGGCAAAGTACGCCTGGGCTTCATCGTAGATAATGTCCAGAATGGGGGCTGTCTTCGTGGGGAGGAACCTTGTATTCTCCAGCACCTCTTTCAGGGCTTCGGCCCGTCCCGCCGTAAGATAGTGGTACCCATCCCGTTCAAAATATTCTGGATTGCTTACTCCTGTTGGCGCACCCAAGCCTTCTGCCTGTTCCTTTGCTATCATTGCATCAAATGCGCTCTTATTTGCCGGATAATTTCCCAGCATGTTTCCGGCTGTCTGTGCCTCATACCCAAGTAGGAAAGAGATGAATTCCCATGCGCCGTCCTTCTAGGTGGAATTGGCGTTGACTGACAGGGGCTCGGCATGGTATGGGTATATCTGTGGATAGCATCCGTCATCGAACAGTATTCCGACCTCTGCCAGCCCTTCCTCTTCCCGGACCGCTCTGTCCTTATACAAGTATAAATTATAGTACTCTCGCCGTAAAAGCCCTGGGTAGTTATGGATGGAATCGTCTCCATACCTTTTTGCCGTCTCCAGTATTCGGGCAAACAGGCTGCTGCCAAAGTCACAAGTGCCAGAATTCCATTCTACTGCGTCCCAGATATCCTCCGAACCTTGCAAGAGCATCTCAAGAACGCCCAGGGAATCCATGCCTTCCATGTATACCGCCTCTTCTTGCAGAGACAGCAGAGCGTCCACCAGTGTCTCTATGTCCGGTTCCAAATTTCCGCCAAGCACATCCCCATCCATGTAATAGCTGCTGGGGGAAATCGTTGGCAATATACTGTATATCTCAGTACCCTGCCGCCACCGCCCGAAGGTGGAGGGAAAATAGTTGTTTTCATCGATACCGGAACTTTCCAGGTAGGGGGCCAGGTCTGCAAACCCTCCCTTTTGGGCTATGCCATAGGCGTATTCCCCAAGAAGGTTTCCGACGAAGATGTCGGGGCCTTTGCCTGCCGCCACCTCAATGCTGGCCTGCATTGTATAACCGTCCATGTCCCCCTCGCTGCCGCATGTCTCCAGCGCCACATAGTAATCGCTGTTCGTCTGGTTGAAAAGGCTGGTCATATTCAGGAGCCATGTGCTAAAATACAGTCCCCTCACGACAATGAGCTCTCTGTCCGCACCCGCTTCCACCTTCTGCAGCGTTTCTACAAAGCTCTCTTTTCCACGCCTTCCCCCCCAGAGGAGTTTGGGGCATCCGTCCTCACCCATGCTGAAATCCCACAGCTTTAAGGTTCCGGAAGATGAAAGTTCCGGAAATACATAGGAAGTCCCGCAAAAGGTCCATATGCTTTCCCGCGTCCCACTGTCCACATCAATCCGGTAAATATTCTCGCTGTTCAGGCACAGCAGGCCACTGTCGCCCATGCCCATATGCAGGCTGGCGTCGTACTTAAATGTAGCAGCCTCTGATATACTGCCGGTGTCTGCGTCCAGTTCCGCGGGTGTTACTATGCCGGAACCTGCGCTTTGGTAGGCTAAGAAGATTCTGCCGTCCGCCAGTTGGCATATGTCGTCCAGTATAATATCTTTATCTTCCTCATGCCAGTAGAGCTGTTTCCCCTCAGAATTTGTCTTGATAACCACAAACTTCTGGTCCAGGCGCCTGAAACAGTAGAGGTTCCCGTCCCTGTCCAGGAAGCCTCTGTATGTGGAAGAGAGAAAATCGCCTCTCAGTCCCTTCATGATGCGTTCCCGATCGCCGCCCGTTCTGTACAGGTAGATATCGGCCTTCTCGCGGTCAAGGGGATCTGCTATCGCCCATAGCTGTGCCGCTTCATCCTGATAGAACTGCATTCCAAGGAAATTGCTGTACATACCTGCGGTGTCAGCGGACACATCATAGAAGTCCTGTCTTTCTGACAGAATTTCGTAATATCCGGTTGATAATTCCTCCCTGCCGCAGCCACCAGACAGACAGCACAGCAGAAGCAGCGATAGTAAGAGATATATTTTTTTCATAAAATTTAACTCCTTTTCCATACAGGTATATGAATAAGGGGTAAAGCCTTTGTGGAAAGCATTTACCCCTTTGGTGTTACTATAAGCCGCTGTGGGTCTCTCATTTTTAATTCCCCACTTTTCCTGTGTGGCTGCCCAATATTGAAAGTTATAGTTATGTGCAGAACCACCACAGTTTATTACTTTTGAAATCATTTGCAGACCTTTTGTTCCTTACAAGAAATGACTGTAGTCATATAGTAACATAATAAATCCATATTGTCAATGATATTTTTAGGAAATTGTAGTCATATATCCTGTTTTAAGCGGAACCTGGTCTTTCGCAATGGAACACATGTCATTTCTTTACAGCGCAGTGTCCTGCCCGGACTGTACAAAGCAATCAGTTGTGAGATAAATGGCAGCCGGCGAGACAGGTCAAAGGAAGTTTCAACAATATCTAGTGGAATTATATGGGTAGTTGTGATAAAATGAGGTAAATCAATTGACATGGCCGCGAGCGGTAATGGACTAAGAGAGGAAATCTTCATGGATGAAGGAGGCATATATGTACCGGAAAGCAACTGTGGATGATTGTAAGAAGATTTATAATCTGATTTGTGAGTTGGAGCAAAAACAACTGCCTTATGATAAGTTTTCTGCAATATTTCAGGAACAGCTAAGCAGCAGACATTATTATTGTCTTGTATGTGAGTATGATAGTCATGTGATTGGGGTTTTAAACCTTCGGTTTGAGGGACAATTGCATCATTCCGAATGTATAGCGGAAATCATGGAGTTTGCGATTGACGCAGATTACAGGAAGCAGGGGATAGGTAAGGAAATGTTTGCACATGCCTGTAATATTGCAAAGCAGTATAACTGTACTCAGATTGAATGTGCCAGTAATCAGCTCCGGACAGATGCACATCGTTTTTATGTAAGAGAAGGAATGCACAATGATCATTATAAATTTTCAAAATCTCTAACTGGGGAAGAAGGATGAGAAATGAGAGATATTTTTGATACCCATGCTCATTATGATGATGAGGCTTTTGATGAGGACAGAGAGGCGCTTCTGGCTGGACTGCCAGAACAGGGAATTGCCAGAGTGGTGAATGTGGGAAGCAGCTTGGCGTCCTGTAAACACACCATAGAATTGGCGGAAAAGTATGGCTTTATTTATGCTGCTTTGGGAGTGCATCCCAGCGAAACGGCACAGTTGGACGAGGTATCGTTTGGGGAGCTTCGGGAAATGTGCCGTCGGAAGAAATGTGTGGCGGTGGGAGAAATTGGGTTGGATTATTACTGGGACGAACCGGAGCGGGAGCTGCAGAAGAAATGGTTTGCGCGTCAGCTGGCGCTGGCGCGGGAATGTGGGCTGCCGGTCGTGATACATTCCAGGGAAGCAGCCAGGGATACGGTGGATATTATGATAGCACAGAAAGCCGGAGAGATAGGTGGTGTGGTACATTGCTTTTCTTATACCAAAGAGACAGCTAAAATATTTCTGGATATGGGGTTTTATATTGGAATTGGTGGTGTTCTGACTTTTAACAATGCGAAAAAGCTCAAGGAAGCGGTGGAGTACATTCCCATGGACAGAATTGTTCTGGAAACAGATTGTCCTTTTCTGGCACCGGTGCCCAATCGGGGAAAGCGCAACAGTTCTCTGAATCTTCCTTATGTGATTACAGAGCTGGCGCAGATTAAGGGGATTACGGAAGAGGAAGTGCGGGAGGCGGCCTGGAACAATGGGCTGCGGTTATATCATATGGAGATGGTGTGATGAAGAATATGAAGGAATTATGTGTGGAAGAATTATTACAGAATATAAATGAGTTCAGAGCATGGCAGGAAGCAAGGTTAACCGGACAGAGTGCCTATGAGGACAGCGGGGAGTGGGAAACCTGGTATGGCGGATGGCCGAAGATAAATACAGCTTTCAGCAAAGTTCTTCAGGAGACGGAGCCTGAAACTGCGGATAAGCATCTGCTGGATGAAATGATTTACATAATTGCACGAGATAACGAATGTGAGTTGTTGATGGAGGAGCTTGCAGCGTATCCGAAGTGGTTTGGTCTGCTTTGTCAGCATAGCCTGAGGACAGATGAGGTGGATGCAAGATGGCAGTTTGCGGTTTATTTGCCAAGATGTGAATGTGGGCCTGAGATCAAAGAACTGATATTGACATTTGTAGAAGACCCTGATGAATATGTATGTCGGAGGGCATTGCTGGCCATGCAGTTCATATATCCGGATAAGGCTGCGCACTATGCGGAACTGTTCTGGAACAGAGACTTATATGATCCTATATTGCAGGAATATCAGCGCATGGCGGCATTGACCGTACTGCATAAGGTTCATTCCCCGCTCTATGATGTATATTTGGAGAAAGCGAAGGCGGATGGGAGAAAATATCTGTGTAAATGTGTGGAAGAAATAGAGAAGGAGAGAAGGGAGCAAAATGGAACAGCTATTTATAACGAATCTGACGCTTGATAAGATCAGGCATGTGCGTGAACATGCTGCGGAATAGGCATGGGAAAATATCACATAGAATTCCTGGAAGCCTGGGCATGGCGGATTGCTCACAATCGATACGCCCGCTTCCTGGCGGAGAGAAAGTCCTTTTACCTTTCGTGCTGATGGAGCCAAGCATTGACAATTTCACGAGTTGCAGCTTGAAACAAAAGATTGGTTGCACTATAACAAGAATCATAAATCGAAATATAGATTTTACATTTAAGTGAGAAAAAAGGAGGTATGCACATGGATTATCCAAAGATAGACGGGCTGTTGTTAAAAATAAAAAGTGCATATGACAGCATTGGTGCTGAAACAGAATTAGTGGTAGAGGAGCCGGCAAGTATTGCAGAAGTGGAAGCTATTGAAAATAGACTTGAAAGGAAATTACCATTACAGATCAGAGAGTTCTTTTTGCAATATTCAAAAAATGTGAGTTTTCAGCATTTTTACCAGATGATTTTGAATTACCAAGTGAACTGGATGAAATTTTTTCTGCGAGATTTTTAATATCATTAGAAGAATTTGTAAATGCGGAGAGTTCAAGAAAAGATTATGTAGAAGCATGCTTTACCAATGAAGATGATGAGTATGATGCCGTTTGGTATCATAAATTGGGTTTTATGCGTGTTCCCAATGGCGATATAATAGCATTTGATGTGAATAAAAATGAAACAAATCCACCAGTGGTTTATCTTAGCCATGATGACGGTGAGGGACATGGATATATACTCGGTAGTGATTTCGATACATATTTTGAACAGTTGTTATTAGTAGGGGCATGTGGTAGTGAAGACTGGCAGATGATGCCGTTTTGCCCGGACGCACATTCAGGAATTGTATCGGATTGTGACAATGCAAAGAATTACCGAAGAATTATAGATTTACAGATATAATGGATGGCTTCCATCGGAATTGAATAAATAATTTTAAAGGCGCTCTTAAAGATTTTTCTTTTCAATAATTTGCAGAAAAAACCAAGGAGAGACTTGATTTTTCAAGTCTCTCCCGTTATAATTTACTTAGAAAGGTTATCGGATGTGTTTTATCCGATTGCCCTCAGTTAAATACAAAATTATAAGAAATTAAGCATCTTCACTTTGGACGGTTGGGATGCTTATTTCTTTTTGTTATTATGATGGTCTATGTAAGACAGAGCCGCAAAGATAACCAACAGTAAAGTCAAGACTTCTATTGTACTCATGGGCATCACCCTCCTTTGTTACTAGAGGGCATCTAACATCGGAAATTCACATCCACGCTTTCTGTTCAATTACTTTTTCATAATATCATAAATAATGGTATAAATCCACAGTTTCATAAATAATTCCCCCGAATTCGGGGGAATTAAGATTACCATAGTTCAAGGCTGTCCTCTGCATCTGCCCACATTTGCAGATTGCCGATTTCAATCAGTTCTTCCTGCCTGATTTATTTTGTGCTATAATCAGTTACAGGTTTTTCTTTCCCCTATTTTTGCCCTTATGAGGGTTAGTAACACAAGGAATGGCCGTTGAAGGGATGCTGGAGGAAGAGGAGAAGCCGCCCAGCCCGTTTTTCATTTCTGCAAAACATAATACTCTGTATATACTTTTCGATCATGCCCTCCAATTAATTTTTCCTCGGAAGCTTTAAAATGTAACGCTTCTACGGCTGACTTCCGTTCGGAGGCAATATGCGGAACTTTTGTTGCAATCATCTGACAATCAAATAACTCGAAGGTTGACGGTATGATAAGGGACAGTATTTCCAATATCTCTTTTTGGCACTCATAATCACTCCTTACATCCAGGCGCAGCAGACCGCAATTATTGAAATAATCATCTGCCTTACGATTGAATAATTCGATTGTTCCGACTGCGCGGTGAATATTTTTGTCAATAATAGACCATCGTACAAAACCTTTTCGGTCGTATTCCCATTGCCAGTATTTTATCATGTCCTGAACATGTTCCAGTAATGTACAGTGGAAATCCCCTGTGCAGTTATCGCTGTTAAAAATCGGCCAGGCCTTTTCATCAGAATACACAAGGAGTAAATCGGGCGCATCGCCGGCATCAATATACCTTAGAAGATACTTTTCGTTTTCAAACACAGGACATTTTTCATATGGATTCGTCATAGAAATACCTCTTTTCATTAGTTTTAGAATAGTATATCACAGCATATACGACAACAGGGTGTCATAGTTTATCCATTTTATTTTGTCAATCATTGACCAACGAACAAAACGCGTTCGGTTATATTCCCATTGCCAGAATCTTTTTGATGTTATGGTATCATGCTTTTGTACCATGGTACAATGCGACAATTTTTTCGGCGGATTTGAGCAGCCTATAGCGGATTTCTTTCGGCTCGATGACTTCTACATTATCGCCTAATGACAGTAATGTTCCTATCCAGAATTGTTCATTTTCAACTACAATCAATCTCATTAAAGTGTCACCGTTTGCGGATTCCTCAATGATGGTTCCTTTAAGATATTCTATGACCCGTGATTTTGCCGGTTCCCTGCATTTTATAAGTACAGTGGTATACTGACGTGAATCAGTTTTATCTATTTTTTTCAAAATAATATCCGCTGATTCATGTTTCTTGATAAAAGGCGTATCAGTTATGCTTAAATCGCTCATCCGCACAAGTTTGTAGGTACGGTAATCATCTTTTACTTTGGAATAGGCAAGAAGATACCATGAATACCATCTGTATATGACAGCAATTGGTTCTACGTTGTGTGTACGGGTTTCGTTGTTGTTATTTGTATATGTAAAATTGACTGCGCGTTTTTGGAGCGCAGCAGATTGCAGCGATTGAAGCAGAATATTATCTCCCTCACGCACAACGGAAAAATCCAAAATAATTCCGTTATTGTCAGTCGGCTGTAATACGGAGGACATTTTTTCTAATGTATGTTTTACTTTTTGATCATCAGTAGCGGAAACAAATCCTTGTAGTGCAGTCAAAATGTAAGAACAATCGTCTGAAGTGGCAAATTGTTTGTCCAGCTGAAATCGCTCTGCTATTTCATATCCGCCTGCGGAACCGGCAACAGCAGCAATGGGAATCCCTGAAAGACATAATGAATCAATATCCCGTTGTATTGTCCTCGTGGATACTTCAAAATATTTTGCTAATTCCTTTGCAGATGTTCTTCCGTGATTGAGAAGATATACCGTTATGGCATAAAGGCGTTCGAGTTTCACTTTCAGCCCCTTTCTTGTATATGGAATATAGTATTTTATAAATTACTATTACGATATCACTGACAAAAAATAGGCTCCCGCATAATATGTATCATCAAATTCAAGCCGAAGCGAGTAGTTAGTATCTGCTAAATATTGATTACAAAAGCCGATTTTTTCGTCCAGATTATCTTCTTCGTCTATATCTACATATAAGTTTTGAAGATGCTCTTGAATTGCAGAAAATATATTGTCAGGAAGCTGCTGCTTTAGAAATTCTGTAATTTTTTCAGTGACATCTTCTTCGTATCCGCCGATTAATAAACTCTCTCCATGTACTACGGCATAGTGAAGCCAAAATACATCTTCTTCTATAAAATCTTCACTCTCTAAAAAATCCTCGAAATCCATCTGGTTATCAATAGATAACATCTCGTTAATGGTTTCTGTTTGAACTTGATAAAGTTCTATAAATTTTTTCGTTTCAAAAAGACTGTGAATGTATTGCCTTTCGCTGCTGTCCATTGCTGACCTCCATAATTCTGATTTGTTTCATTGTTACATACCATAATCTTATCACTATTGCATGCACAATTCAATTAGATTTTGCTGAACTTTTCTTTGGCTGAATGGAATGGTTATGTTGGGCAGTTTTCGTCTTTTGCTGGCAGTGTTCAGTTAAGTACATGTTTCTGCTTTCTTTTCCTAAGACAATGAAAATATTGTGAGAGGAATGGAAATGCCGGTGGTTATGATATCATGAAAGGAACATTTATCAATAAATATTTATTGAAAAACAATAAAAAATTATTGACAATCATGCTATGTGGTGGTATATTTGCTATACAAACAGATAAAATAGATAAAAGGAAAGAAAACAGAAGGGTCAATAAAAGGCGTGAGGAGCTTAATTATATGAAGATAAATAAGAAAGTAGATTCGGCTGGAAAAATGGATTCTGAAACAAACAGGAATTTTGAAAAGGAAATTGTTGAAAAGAAAATAAATTCCGGGAAGGATTTGAAGCAAAAAAGAAAGAACTTGACTATATGGACAAAATATCTGCTGGATTTTATGTTCTATACAGGAATTGCGGTGACGGTTACATTGCCTGTGAGCATTAAGTTTATTGGAAAACAGCTGCCATATCTAATAGAGCATTATGAAGAAACGGTTATTATTTATTTTGTGTTAGGCGTATCGGCATCGGTTCTGCTGAGGGAACTGCGGAAAATTTTCAAAACGGTACTGGAAGAGAATTGTTTTGTGCTGGAGAATGTGGTGAGCCTGCAGAAAATGGGAAATTGGAGTTTTTTTATTGCAGTGATGTCCATAGTACGGAGTATTGTTTATTTGACGATTGCCATGCTGGTAGTGATATTTGTGTTTGTAATTGCAGGTCTATTCAGCAAGGTGTTGGCCTATGTGTTTGAAGAGGCTGTACAATATAAACAGGAAAATGATCTGACGGTATAAAATTATTTGACACAGAATTGGTACTATTACAAAGCAAGAGCAGGCATAAAGCTTATATTGCCATGAGGTTAGATTAGGTATGAAGCTTGTATTGCCATGAGGTAAGAGTAGGTATAAAGCGTGTGTTGGCATGAGGCGCATGCATCGTCACAGGGCGGATGATGTTGAGACTTTGGGATATTGCTTCTGATGGAAAAGGAGTATGGGAATGGGAATTGTTGTGAATTTGGATGTTATGATGGCCAAGCGAAAAATGAGTCTGACAGAACTTGCCAACGAGGTCGATCTCACGCTTGCGAATCTGTCCATTTTGAAAAATAATAAGGCGAAGGCAGTGCGTTTTTCCACGCTGGAAGCAATCTGTAAGGCATTGGACTGTCAGCCTGGAGATATACTGGAATATGTACAGGAAGAGGAGGAAACTTGAAAAAGAATCGGAGAGTAGAATTTATGAGAAAAATGATAGTTTTGCCCCTTATGGTGACAATGCTTTTTGTTTTATGTGCTTGTGCGGAACAGGAACTGGCAAACATGACGACTTCGGAGGGGCAAGGTTATGCTGCGATTGTCTGGGATGATAGGGCCTATATTCCCTATTGCGCAATTTCTAAAAGGGAGTGCGGAGAGCAGATCGGTATTGTAGACGGTGATAAGGAAGGCAGAGTATATCAATATAAGAATTATTCAACGGAACAATGGATTATTAATGCTTATACAATGGATGGAGCAATACTGTATAGAGAAGTCAATGTGACTGAAATTCCGGAAGGCTTGGAGTCGGAATATGATTGGAATCATGAATGATAAAAAAATAAGTACAAAGTTAAAATAGACAAAATATGCAACAAGTGCAATGAAGATCATTGAAAAACTGGAATCAGAAGGAGTGAGAGCAGATTATGGATGAGAAAAATCAAAGTGTGGGAAATAGCCCAACAAACAAAAATGCACAGTCAGCTACGGGAGGCGCGCCGGCAATCGAAAGTACACAGTCATCCGCAGGAAGTGCGCCGGCAATCGGAAGTACGCCGTCATCCGCGGGAAGTGCCTTATCAAACGGAAGTGCGCAGCCGGGAATGGAAAGTAGATTCGCCGGCGGAGAGTCCTGGTCATCCTCTGGGAACAACGCCCAAGGTGCGCCGGTTCCCGGAGCCAACAAGCCAATGCAGGGAAATCCGGCACATATGGATACGGAAGAAACAAAGAATATGAAGAACAATTTTGATTTCTTTGGCCCGGCAGCATTTCTCTATGCCGTCTTCTATGTGTTTTGCATGTTTCGGAACGGTTCGGGAATTACTTACCCTTTTTTCGTAGGAGGCAGCCTCTTGTTTATGTGCTTATCCTTATCAAAATTGGGGATTACCTTAAAAAAAGGAAGCGTATTCTACATGGCTGCCATGGTGCTTTTGGGCATTTCCACTTTTTGCACAGGTGATGCCAGGATCATATTTTATAATAAACTTGGATGCTTTCTGCTGATGATGAGCCTTTTATTGAAGCAGTTTTGCAATACGCAGAAATGGAAGCTGGGGAAATATCTGGGCAGTATCTTAGTTATGGTGATAGCCAGTATCGGAGAATGGAACCGCCCTGTTGCGGATGCCGCTGCATACCGGAAGAGCGGTGTTAAGAAGATGGACAGAAGAATCTGGTACGTCGGCCTGGGGCTGCTTGTGGGGATTCCTTTGATGCTTGTGGTGCTCCTGCTTCTTGCCAGTGCGGATGCGGTGTTCCGCCAGATGACAAAAAGTATTCCAGATAGTATCAATGTATATAATATATTTGGTGTTCTTTGGCGTATTGCTTTTGTATACTTTGCTTCCTATGCTCTGATTGCCTGGCTGTGCAGCAGGAAAATCAAAGAGGAGGTTGTGGACAGACGAAATGGGGAGCCTGTGCTGGCAATCACCATTACCGGACTTCTGACACTGCTGTATCTGCTGTTTTCCGGTATCCAGATTGGAGCATTGTTTTTGGGCAGAATGCGTCTTCCCTATGGATATACCTATGCGATGTATGCCAGAGAAGGTTTTTTCCAACTGCTTATGGTAAGTATTTTAAATCTGATTATTGTGCTGGTATGTATGAGTTTTTTCCGGGAAAGCAGAGTGTTGAAGGTGATATTAACAATCATGTCGTTTTGTACTTTTGTCATGATTGCTTCCAGCGCCATGAGAATGATAATTTACATTAGATATTATTATCTGACATTTTTACGAATTCTGGTGTTATGGTCCCTTGCTTTGTTAGCGGTATTGTTTGTAGGTGTTGTAATCAATATAATGAAAGACACATTCCCTCTCTTCCGTTACAGTGTGGCGGTGGTGGCGGTATTGTACCTGGCCTTATCCTTTGCACATCCGGATTATATCATAGCCAGAGTCAATGTGGCTAATGCCTCTCACGACATTGCATTGCTGCAGTCGAATGGGGGGAGGAGCCAGGTGTCGCAGGAACATATGGAAAATGGTTCTCAGAAGGAGGTTCTGGAAGGAAGTTTCTTCTTGACAAGTATGCCTTATCAGGATTACTCTTATCTAAGAGATTTAAGTGCAGATGCAGCACCGGTATTGATTCCTTATCTGGAAGAATTGGGATATCAAATGGAGGCATTTTATGAGGAGAGTGCTGTCGCTTATGCTATAGATAAGGGGATATGCGGCGGTTATTCCGATGTGGATGGATTTGGCTATTATTGGATGAGGCATATGCAGCAGGATACGGAAAATTTCGGTATACGCACTTACAATATATCCAGACATATGGCACTGAATGCTTTTCGGCAGCGGAGATAGAATTTGGCTGCGCAGCATAAGAGCTTAAAGACATTCCAGCAGAAATCGTTTACAAAGACTTTGTAAATGAAGATTATGAAATACTCATTCGTTATACAGTTACCTTGGCAAATGTTACCAATCATGAGTATAAATATAGAAACAGGAGATAAACATGTATCAGACGTTTCGGTATGAGGATATTATATATGAAGATAAGGCACCGGGCTGGGCGGATGGTGTATATCACCCCAGGGAAGCGGTATGCCGGGAGGGCAGCAGTTTTCTGGAAACACTGGATGGGGTGCTGAAGCTCCACAGCCGTGTGTGGCGGGAGGTGGAGGAAACAGGATATGGCACTTATTACTATGAAGAGACCACAAGGTTTGTCACCGCATTGCCGGATAGTAACTATGCGGTGAGGGTCACTTTGATGAATCCCACAAAGTTGTCTTATGCTTGCCATATTCGGCTCAATGGTGTGGTAAAACAGGACAATGTCATAGTGGAACCGGGGGAACAGCGAAGTATTACGTTTACTGCCTGTATGACGGATGGCAGTTTTGCCCTGAGCTTTCCCACATCAGTCATGGCGGATATCCAGGAAGAGCCGGAGGAAGGGGATGTCTATGTCAGGGATATTGATATCTCACCGGCGGCTATAAAGGAAAAGAGGGAAAAGCCCCATGTATTTCTGGTTTCGGATTCTACAGTGCAGAGTTATGAGAAGCGTTCCTATCCGCAGACAGGATGGGGACAGGTGCTCTGCCGGTTTTTCAGGGGCGGGGAACAGTGCAGTGTATCTCCTGTAAAATGGAATGGTCAGAAAATAGGCAAAGTATACGAGCTTCCGGAACTTGTCATTGAAAACCGGGCCGTTGCAGGCAGGAGCGCAAGGTCATTTTATGATGAGGGCAGACTGGATCAGATTATGGAGGAGCTCTGCCCCGGTGATTACATGTTTGTGCAGTTTGCGCATAATGACGATAATGTGCTTCGGCCTAATCGTTATATTGCGCCTGAGGAATTTCCGGCATTTCTGAAGCGTTACCTGGATGCCTGTGAGAGGCGTGGTGCGCAATGTGTGTTTGTGACACCTGTGACCATGATGGTAACGGGCGATGACGGAAAGTTTCGGATTGCATTCAACAATTATCGGGAGAAGATGATGGAACTGGCGCTGGAACGGAATGTTCCGCTGCTGGATTTGGGCGAGCGAAGCACAGCATATCTGAATGAAATCGGTTTGGAGGAAAGCAAACAGATTTACCTCTGGGCGGAAGAGGGGGAGTATCCGGACAGTACCTATGCTGCCGGTGTATCCGACAAGGCGCATTTGCAGGAATATGGAGCCAAAGTGTATGCAAATCTTGTGGTAAAGCTGATGATGGAATATGCTGCGGACGACAGGCTGGATGCGCTGAAAAAGCTGGCAGTGCCCAGAGATGTGAGCGAGATAGAAAAGCCTGTAAAATCCAAAACAGCCTTCCGGCAGACGACGCAGGAAGACCCGGATATGGTGACCGGATTTGTGGCACAGGAGATTTCTCTGGAGAACGGTGCCCAGGGCATGGGCAGTTTTCTGCTGAACTGGAACCAGCCGGAGGGAGCCGTGGCTTATCATGTTTATGCCAGGAAGAAAGGCGAGGCAGATTACCATGAGGTAAAAACCATTACCCGGGAAGAAAAGGAGGCCTATGCCACTCTGCCGTTCAGTGCACAGGCAGGTAGTGTGTGGGAGTATTATGTAAGAGCAGTATTTGAAAATGGCAGGGAAGGACATGCCAGCCGGGTGGTGGAGATTGATCTGCGCTGAGAGTATAAGCGGAAACAGCATTACCCCAATAGGTACAGAAAAGCGGAAACGGTATTATCAAAATAGATGCCATAATAGCATTGAGTATTGGTATCATATGAAATTTCAGTATAAGGGACCGCAAGGGACACTTCGCAGGGGGAAGTGTCCTTTCGGCGTTTTACAGCAGTTATCAAAAGGGATTGCAGCAATAGTTCACGAACGAAATGCCATGGGGAACAGCATGTCAGTTGAAAGTATTGACGGAAACTATGGAAGATAGTAATATAGAATAATCACACTATGGTGAGTATAAATAATCGTTGCCGGCGGCTTTAACTTGTGGTATCCTAAAGTGGTATTTTCTAACATTCGGCACAAAAAGGGAGGCATTCCCACAGGAGAGTATTATGACGCAGAAGAAATTTTCGTTATTTCCATATTTATTTCAGTATAAGTGGCATTATTTGGCAGGTATTATTATTTTAATGTTGGTGGATCTGGCCAATCTGTATGTGCCTCAGTTTACGGGGGAATTGATTGATGGTTTGTCCGGGGGAATCATTGGGCAGGAGGGGGTCTGGCCCCTGCTTGGTAAGATTTTCGCAGCAGGCGCTGTGATGATGTTGGGCCGTTTTGGGTGGAGATATTGTATCTTTGGCGCGGCAAGGGGGATAGAATACCGCCTTCGGAATGATATGTTCGGGCATTTGGAGACGCTTTCCGCCCGCTATTTTAACAGCCATAAGACGGGAGATTTGATGGCGCATTTTACAAATGATCTGCAGGCGCTCCGCATGGCTGTGGGACCTGCGGTGGTGACGGCTTTTGATGCCATTGTAATGACCATTATGGTATTGGTAAAAATGATATTTTATGTAGATTTTCAGCTGACTATGCTGGCTTTTGTCCCCTTGATACTGGTGGCGGTAGGATGTTATTTTTATGGAATCGAAGCTAAGAAGCGTCAGACCAGACGGCAGAAAGCATTTTCGGATCTGTCTGATAAGGTGCAGGAAAGTCTTGCGGGAGTGAGGGTGCTGAAGGCTTTTGTGCAGGAGGATGAGGATTTTCGGGCATTTGAAGAAGCCAGCAGAAACAACATGGAGAAAAACCTTGCGGTGGTAAAGCTTCGTGCTGTATTCGGCCCTGCGCTGGATCTGGTAACCGGTATCAGTCTGCTGTTGACATTGCTGTTCGGGGGACGGATGGTATTGGCCGGGCAGGTGTCCATTGGTAAATTTGTGGCGTTTAATTCTTATATTGGTATGCTGGTGTGGCCCATGATCGCCTGTGGTGATTGTATTAACAGTTTCAGTCAGGCAGCGGCGGCATTTCAGCGGATTGCATGTATTTTCAGGGAGGAGCCGGATATTGTGGACTTGTCTGCAGGAGAAGATGTACATATTCAGGGTGATATTACTCTGAAGGATCTGACATTTACTTATCCTGACGGGGAAGAACCGGTGTTGAAGCATGTGAATCTGCATGTGAGAGCGGGAGAGATGCTGGGCGTGTTAGGCAGAACGGGCAGCGGCAAGTCCAGTTTGGCGGATTTGCTTCTGCGTGTTTATGACTGTAAGGAAGGAACGCTTCTGGTGGATGGCAGACCTATCACGGAGTTTCCGTTGGCAGTGCTGCACCGGGATATGGCATATGTGCCCCAGGAGAGTTTCTTATTCTCGGATACTTTGGAGGAAAATATTGCCTTTGGCCTGGAAGAGCGTATCAGTGAACATCCGGAATTGCATGAAAGTATTCAGGACGCGGCCAGAGCTGCCTGCATCCACGATAATATTATGGAATTCCCTGAGAAATATCAGACACTTGTGGGAGAAAGGGGCGTTACCCTGTCCGGCGGACAGAAGCAGCGCAGTTCCATTGCAAGGGCTTTGCTGATGGATGCTTCGGTGTTGATTTTGGATGATTCTCTTTCGGCGGTGGATACGGATACGGAAGAGCAGATATTGGAAAATTTGATGCAGCAGCGCAAAGGTAAAACGACCATTGTAGTTGCCCATCGTATTTCCACGCTCCAGAAGGCAGACCACATTGCAGTGCTGACAGAAGGCGAGCTGACGGAATATGGTACCCATGATGAACTGATTGCCCTCGGGGGCTTCTATGCACACATATACGAAAAACAACAATTAGAGCAGGAATTGGTGGGAATGTAGAGCGAAAGAATTTCTGCCTTTTTGTGATTGGGTCTTTGCGGAAAATGTCACATAATTGTACGGATAAATCAAAGGATGTGAGGAAAGCAGGAGCATATATGAAGCAGTACTGAATGGGAGATTGCGAAACAGGAAACTGCCGGGGACAAAACGGGGGCTTGCGGAACCGGAATAGGAGGACAAATATGAGTGCATTGACTGAGGATAAGATAGAAGCAAATTATAAAGGAAGTGCTTTGCTGCATCTTCTTTCTTATATGAAACCTTATGCAGGGTGGGTGGCAATTTGTCTGTTGTTGGTGTTGGCACTGACGGGGCTTGATCTGTATCGTCCCATGCTCATCGGGGACGCCATAGATTTGTTTCAGGCTGACGGAAATTATGATGTGATCGTGGAAACTGCCATAAAATATAGCATTGTGCTGGTACTTGGCTTTGTGTTTAACATTACCCAGACCTGGCTGCTGCAGAAGACCGGACAGGGGATAATTTTTACAGTGCGCAAGGAATTGTACGCCCATATTCAATCCTTAAGCTGCCGGTATTTTGACTTGACACCGGTGGGAAAACTTGTCACCCGTGTCACCAATGATGTGGAAGCGCTGGACGAAATGTATTCCGGTATTTTGGTGCGGTTATTCCGCAATATTGTGAAAATTATCGGTCTTGCCTTTATCATGTTGCTGATGGACTGGAAGCTTGCTTTGGTTTCGTTTATTTTATTGCCTTTTGTAGCGGTGCTGACAGTGGTGTTCCGCAAGATTGCCCAACAGACGTATCGAGTTTCCAGGACGCGATTGACGGATTTGAATACTTTTCTGTCAGAAAATATCTCAGGTATGCGTATTATTCAGATATTCGGCAGAGAAAAACGTAAGTTTGAGGAATTCAATGACAAGAATCATAAATTATATCGGGCTTTGTATAAAGAGATGCTGGTGTTTGCCATTTTCCGGCCATTGATTTACATTTTGAGTATTATTTCTCTGATGATTGTCCTTGGGGTGGGCAGCCGGGATGTGTTGGGCGGTGTCATTTCCATTGGAACATTGTATATTTTTGCACAGTATATCCAAGCCTTTTTTGAGCCGATTCAAGAGTTGGCGGAGCAGTTTTCTACATTGCAGTCTTCATTGGCTTCTGCGGAGAAAATTTTCACCATCATGAATGAAGAGCCATTGGTAAAGGAGGATGAGAAGCCGGTTATCCTGCCGGAAATCAAAGGGCGTATTGAGTTCTCCCATGTATGGTTTGCCTATGATGATGAGAATTATGTGTTAAGGGATGTGTCATTTGTTATAGAGCCAGGAGAAAAGGTGGCATTTGTGGGAGCTACCGGTGCAGGAAAATCCTCTATTTTGAATTTAATAGGGCGGTATTATGATATTCAAAGAGGGAATATTTATATTGATGGTGTGGATATCAGGAGGCTTTCCAAGAAACAACTGCGCGGCGCCATCGGACAGATGCAGCAGGATGTGTTTATTTTCGAGGGAAATATTGAGAATAATATCCGTCTGCACAATGGGGAGATTCCTTTCGAGGATATTAAGGCGGCTGCGGAATATGTGAACGCGTCTCATTTTATTGAGAAGCTGCCGGCAGGTTATCAGGAGCCTGTATCAGAGCGTGGTTCCACTTTTTCCGCAGGAGAGAGACAATTATTGTCCTTTGCCAGGACGCTCGCACATAGTCCCAGTATCCTGGTGATGGACGAGGCCACGGCCAACATTGATACGGAGACGGAACTGCTGATTCAGGAAGCGTTGGAGAAGCTGATGCAGGGACGTACTACGATTATGGTCGCGCATCGTCTCTCCACCATTCAGCACGCGGATTGTATTATGGTAATGCATAAAGGGAAGATTCGGGAGCAAGGCACCCATCAGGAACTTCTGGCGCAGGGGGGAATCTATAAGAAATTGTATGAACTGCAGATTCATCATGAGATATCAGCGTAACAGGTATTAAGTATGAGATGTTATCAAAATGGCGCGGGCAGGGGGACTATGGTATAAGTGTGGTTTGCGGAGGAAATCTATGCTGACAGTTTTTCTGAATTGGTTGTATCTATTGTTTACTTTATTTTGTATGGGATTTGCATTTTCAAAGTTTTCGGAAAAGGTGCTGCAGTATTCTTTCAAACGTGTGGAAAGTATATTGCTTGCAGGTGTGGTTGCGGCTACTGTCTATGCCCAGATTTTCAGCCTGTTTTATCGGGTGAACATAGAAGCGAATGTGATTCTTCTGGCGTTTTGTGCCGTTGTCTGTATCAGTATGGGGAAACAAATGGCGGGATTTTTGAAGCGGTCCTGGCATGACAGTTCTCTGGTTTATAAAATTTTGCTGTTGCTGCTTTTCCTGGTGTGGGGGTTTTTTACCTCCAGAGGTTATAGAGTGCCGGACATGGATCTCTATCATGGACAAAGCATTCGTTGGATTGAAGAATATGGTGCAGTGAAAGGGATTGGAAATCTGCATGGGCGGTTTGGATATAATAGTTCGCTGTTTGCCATATCCGCGCTGTATAGTATGAAATTTCTGCTGGGGCGTTCCCTGCATACGGTAAATGGGCTGATTGCTTTTCTGTTAAGCGTGAATGCCCTGGAACTGAGGAAATGCTTTCGGCGGAGGAAAATGCTTTTGTCAGATTATGCAAGAGCAGGGGCGGTGTATTATCTGACCATTATATGGAATGAGGTGATTGCGCCTTCTTCTGATTATGCCGTCATGTGTATTATTTTTTTCATTGTAATCAAGTGGCTGACACAGTTGGAATCGGAAGAGGAGGAGAGTCGGAATCATATCATACCTTATGGGCTTTTATGTGTATTAGGTGCGTATGCCATTACATTAAAGCTGTCTGCCGGGTTGATCTTGCTGGTGATTCTGAAGCCGGCGTATGTGTTATTGAAGGAGAAGAGATGGAAGGAAATCGGCATATTTCTTCTTCTGGGGCTGATTACGGCGGTTCCGTGGATGGTGCGGACAGTGTTCATTACAGGATGGCTGTTTTATCCTTTTGCCGCGCTGGATCTGTTTCAGGTGGACTGGAAAATAACAGATGTCGGAGCAATCAGAACAGATGCGTTTCAGATAGAAATATGGGCCAAGGGTGCAAATCATTTAGGGGTCAATGCTACGTTTGCTCAATGGTTTCCGAACTGGTTCCAAAATGAATTATTTACAACAGAGAAGCTGTTGATTGTGGCAGATATCATTTCCTGCATAATAACGGTGGGGATGGGAGCGGCTGTTCTTGTCAGGAGGCAGTGGCAGAAATTGGATAAGCTGTTGGTGTTTGCCACGGTGATGTGTTGTTACCTGTTCTGGCAGTTCAGCGCACCGATGATGCGGTATGGGTATGCCCATGTGCTGCTGCTGGCCGCGCTGCTCTGCGGTGATGTGTTGGAACATCTGAATCGGAAGCTGGTGAGAGTGTTCTATGGCCTTCTGATGTTATATGGTGTGTACAAGCTGTATGTGGGATATGATTATATATTAGGATGCTGCAGGCTGCCTCATTACGTCTGGCAGGAAACCTATGAGAGTTATGAGCTGGAGCAATATGAGGTAGATGGTGTTGTCATATACTATTCTCCTTCCGGCGGGGGTGTCGGATATGACCTGTTTCCGGCCATACCTACGGCGGAGTATGGAGCAGAACTTCGCGGTGACGGGTTAAAGGATGGATTTCGAGAGAAGCAGAAAATGGATTGACTTATAATGATTTGATAAAGAAGTATTGTTGATGTGTAAAAAACCAGAAATTGGATAAACTGTGAATAGCCGTATTCTCCCGGAACCTATATCAGGTATGATCCTGGCAGCCATAAATGGATATATTGTTTATGCTCCGGCAAGACGAGTACGGATATATCATAGTCCGGCTAAGAAATGTTACGAGGAAATAAAAAACAGCAGGTGCCTGTGAGCGCCTGGATTCATTTTTGAGTGTGTTTCTTCGCGGACAGAAATAATTGAATTTGCATGGGTGCGGAAGGACACCTGTGGAACAGGAGGAAGTTATGAAAAAATCAGTAGTGTATTTGTTGACAGGTATGTTGATGCTTGGTATTGCGGCATGCGGCAAGGATGGGAACGACGGGCAGGGGAATTCGTCTGTGCAGGATAGTTCTAATATCCAAAGCAGTTCCGGAGATGAGAATAATTCGTCGGATTTGTCAGCCGGAGGTACCACGGACGGAAATGATGAGGGGGCGTCGGGAACGGAAGACGGCTGGAGTGAAGAAATGGCAGAGTTAAGGGCTGCCGCGGTGGAGGTTCTGGGAGATAATTATTGGCCTGATATGATGCTGGATGCGGATATCATGGAAGCACGTTTTGGCCTTACCGCAGATATGTATGAGGATTATATGGCGGAGATGCCCATGATCAGCAATCATGTGGATACTTTGGTGGTGGTGAAGGCAAAGGCAGACCAGGTAGAGGCGGTAGAAAATGCTTTGAATACGTATCGTGATGTTCAAATTAACGATTCTCTTCAATATCCCATGAATATGGGGAAGATACAGGCTTCTTGCGTGGAAACAATCGGAGATTATGTACTTTTTGTACAGTTGGGCGGTGAGACGGATATGGATGCGGCTGAGGAGGAGGTGATTGCCGGATGCCAGGCGTTGAATCAGTCAGTGGTTGAGGCAATCAGGCAGAAACTGCAGCAGTAGTTTTTATTTGGCGCGGCGGCGTTGAAGCAGGAGAACGGAGCTATGGTTTTCAGCAGTGTGTTATTTCTCTTTCGTTTTTTTCCCTTGTTTTTTCTGTTATATTATTTGTTCCCCGGGAGGATGAAAAATGTCATCCTCTTTTTGGGGAGCTTATTTTTTTATGCATGGGGAGAACCTGTCTATGTGTTGTTGATGCTGTTTTCCACCATTGTGGATTATACACATGGACGTTTGCTGGAGCGTTTTCGGGGCAGGAAGGCGGCCAAAGGAATTTTATTGTCCTCTGTGGTCATTAATCTTTTTGTACTCTGTTTCTTCAAATATGCGGATTTCCTGGTGGAAACGGTGAACGTACTGACAGGAAGTTCACTGCCGCTGCTGCATTTGCCGCTGCCCATTGGCATCTCTTTTTATACCTTTCAGACCATGTCCTATACGATTGATGTCTATCGAGGGGAAGCAAAAGTACAGAGAAATTTACTGGATTTCGGAGTATATGTGACTATGTTTCCCCAGTTAATCGCAGGGCCGATTGTAAAGTATCGGGATGTGGAGAGGAGACTTCATCAACGGAATGTGGATTTGCTGTCTATCAGCGCCGGATTAAAACGGTTTTGCATTGGTATGGCCAAAAAGGTGCTGCTTGCAAATCAGATGGGGGAGCTGTGGGTATTGGTGTCGGGAATGAATTCCCGCGAGGTTAGCGCAACTACTGCCTGGCTGGGGATATTCGCTTATGCGTTTCAGATATATTTTGACTTCTCAGGTTACTCTGATATGGCTATCGGAATGGGAGAGATGTTGGGGTTTTCTTTCCCGGAGAACTTCAACTATCCTTATATTTCAGCTTCTGTAACGGAGTTTTGGCGCAGGTGGCATATTTCTTTGGGGAGTTGGTTCCGGGAGTATGTGTACATTCCGTTAGGAGGCAACAGGAAGGGACTTCTCAGGCAGTTATTGAATATTTTGATAGTATGGATGCTCACGGGAATCTGGCATGGTGCGGGATGGAATTTCCTGCTGTGGGGGCTTTGGTTTGCCTTAGCGCTGATGTTGGAAAAATTGTTTTTGGGTAAGCTTTTGTCATGGCTTCCCAAGGTGGTAGGAATTTTTTATACAATTCTTGTAGTCTTGATCGGCTGGGTTTTGTTTGCGATGGAATCGTTGGCCGGGGGATGGGAATATTTGAGTGCCATGGCAGGTATGACGGGGAGTATCCTTGACAGAGAGGCGCTTTATCTGGGCAGGCAGTATATGGTGTTATTTTTGATATCATTGGCGGCTTCTACACCGTTTCCGCATATGTTGGCGGGAGCGTTGGAGAAATCCCGGACCGGAATGGGAATTGCGCTGTACCGTTTTGGAGAAAAGCTGATTCCGGCAGCGTTGCTTCTGGTGTCTATTGCAGGAATTGTGGAGGCATCTTATAATCCGTTTTTGTACTTTCGGTTTTAAGTGTGAAGGAAATGAAGACTTTTTAAGTCGTTTCCGGGAAGAACGCAAGCGAACAAGTTGGCTTTGGGCAGTGTTCTTCCAGACTTGCACCAATTGATTGTCCTGCTGTTGGCGGCATATTTGGGAGAGGGAGTAATGTTGCGTTTATATATTTCATGCGGAGGCTGTGTATGGGGGAAAAGAGAAATGCTTTGGTTACAGTGAGTCTGATTTTGGGAATTATTTTGATGTTGACTATTGGGGATTTCATAAGTGAGGACAGGCTTTTTTCGGAGACGGAGAATCGGATATTGGCATCTAAGCCGGCATTTTCTGCGGAGGCGTTGTTTGGGGGTGACTATACGGAAAAGTTCGAGACTTATGTGACGGACCAGTTTGTCAGCCGCGATAAATGGATACGCATTAAGACTTATACAGACGTGATTTTGCAGAAACAGGAGATAAATGGTGTGTACCTGGGAGCGGATGGCTATTTGTTAGAACAACATCTGCCGAAAAATTATACTGTGGCACAGGAGACAAAGAAGATTGATTTGTTGGAAGTGCTGGTGGAGAGATGGAATGCCATGGTGATGCTGGTACCTACGGCGGATAATATTTTGACGGATAAGATGCCTGCTTATGCGCCGTATTATGATGAGACAAGACTTTTGTCTCAGGTGGAAGAGAGAATCGGGGAAGAGCGTTGTGTGGATGTGTATACTATGTTGGAGGAACATGCCGGAGAAGAGATTTATTATCGGACAGATCATCATTGGACCAGCCTGGGGGCTTATTATGGATATCTGGCATGGGCGGAGGCAATGGGAATCCCCGCAGAGGGTTATGGAAAAGAAGGGCTGGAGACCGTTACCAAGGATTTCCTGGGGACGCTGCATTCTAAGGTAAACCTGGAGATGCAGGGGGAGCCGATACAGTATTTTCCGGCGACAGTCAGCAGACCTATGACGGTGACTTATGATTTGAGGAATACATCGGACAGTTGTTATGAGAAATCCCATCTGGACACGAAGAATAAGTATGCCTTTTTCCTGGATGACAATCATGCTTTTGTGGAGATAGATACCGAATATCATAATGGAAAGGTGCTTTTTGTGATCAAGGATTCCTATGCAAATTGTTTTGTTCCGTTATTGATACCTCATTATGAGAAGATATATGTTATGGACCTTCGGTATTTTAATGGAAAATTGTTTGAGTTTATGGAAAAATATGAGCCGGAGGAAGGGATGGATGTGCTGGTATTGTACAATTGTATTCATTTCCTGGAGGAATTTGTGTATTTGTAAGTGTGAGAAGAATTTCCAGTGCGCCCAAAGAGGGGTGTTGACGCACTCTCTTAGTATGTGGTCTAAGAATTTCCAAGTCTCACACTGAAAAACGCAAGCGAACAGGTTCGCTTTGGGCAGCGTTTTCTCATAGATTGTTTGTGTCGCTTGCGGGGGTACTGACACTTGTGGGGGTATTGACACTTGTGGCGGCATGGCGGGAAGTGTGAAGGAAATAAAGATGATATAAGGGTGGAAAAGGGAGTTTATTATCTGGTTGGAGAGAAGCCGGGGCTTTCCGGGAAGTATGCAGGGTGAAGAAGGAGGAGCGGTATGCGAGCGGTGGTTTTTGATATGGATGGTGTGTTGTTTGATACGGAAATAGTGTGCATGAAGGCATGGATTGCTGTGGCCAGGATGAATGGAAAGTCTGGTATGGAAGAGATTTTTCCCCATTGTATCGGGCTGAACGCAAATGACAGCAGGCGCATTGTCTTAAAGGCATATGGGGAAGATTTTGATTATGTGGGTTTTCGGAAACAAACTTCTATCTGGTATCAGCAATACATAAAAGAGAATGGTCTGCCTGTGAAGCCGGGGATGGAAGAAATTCTGGGATGGCTGAGAACTACAAAATATATCGTGGGATTGGCTTCTTCCAGCAAAAGGGAATCTGTCATCAGTAACTTGGAGCAGGCCGGTATTCGAGATGATTTTTCGGTGGTGGTCACGGGAGATATGGTGGAGCACTCCAAACCGTTGCCGGATATATACCTGCGGGCGTGCAGCGAACTTGGGGTGAAGCCAGAGGAGGCGTATGCCATTGAGGATTCCCCCAATGGGATCAAATCTGCTTATGCGGCAGGGATGAAACCTCTGATGGTGCCGGATATGATAGCACCCGATGAGGAAATGCAGCGCATGAGCCATAGGATTTTTAAAGATTTACTGGAAGTTTTGGCGTATTTGAAAGAAGAGCAAATGAGCTGACGGGGCAATAGGAGGCATATGTAGCTGGCAGGAGTATGAGATAATTTAGTGCTTTTGGCGTTGAGGTGTGTGGGTAATTTCGGTTGAAAGGAGAGGCGGACAATGGCGGATCTTGGGGTTGCGCAGAACACGATTCAAGTGCTGCAGAAATATCAGTTTCGTTTTCAGAAAAAATATGGGCAGAATTTTCTGATTGACACAGGGGTTCTGGAGCGAATCATGACAGCGGCGGAGATTACAAGGGAAGATTGTGTGCTGGAGATTGGCCCTGGTATAGGTACCATGACCCAATATCTTGCGGAACGGGCAAGAGAGGTGGTGGCAGTGGAGATTGACAAGAATTTGATTCCCATTCTGGAAGAAACTTTGTCAACGTATTCTAATGTAACATTGCTCAATGAGGATATTTTGAAGGTGGATGTAAGCAGGTTGGCAGAAGAGAAAAACGGTGGTGCACCTATGAAGGTGGTTGCAAATCTGCCCTATTACATAACCACGCCTATTGTTATGGGATTGTTTGAGCAGCATGTGCCCTTGAAGAGCATTACCATCATGGTGCAAAGGGAAGTGGCGGATCGTATGCAGGCGGGACCCGGCACCAAGGATTATGGGGCATTATCTCTGGCGGTGCAGTATTATGCCAAACCGGAGGTGGTGGCAAAGGTGCCGCCGAATTGTTTTATGCCAAGGCCAACAGTGGGGAGTGCGGTAATTCGTCTGACCAGATACGAAGAATCACCGGTCAGGGTGGAGGATGAGGAAAGGCTGTTTGCGATGATTCGTGCTGCTTTTAACCAAAGACGCAAAACGCTTGTGAATGCTTTGGGAAATGCGTCAGAGCTTGGCATTACGAAGGAAAGTGTGGCGGAAGCTTTGGAAAAAATGCAGCTTGCTTCAACGATTCGGGGAGAAGCGCTGACATTGGAGCAGTTTGCTGAATTGAGTCGTCTTATGGGTGGGTGAGATGGGGAAAGTATCTTAACGAAAACTGCTATGACGCAGGTATGAATCATGATATATATTGCAGAGGAGAAAATTTTGTCCAGTGCCGGGATTTACAGAAGGGAGCATAACGTATGACCAAACCGTTGATTGAACTGCCCAGTGTCAGGGAGGGGCGATTACGTACGATGTTAGCCGAGAGAGAATCGGAACTTGCCAAGAAGGAGACGGAACTTGCCAAGAAGGAATCGGAACTTACCAAGAGGAATTCGGAAATTGCTGAGAAAGATAAGGTAAATTCTGACTTGAAATCTGAAATAGAGAGTTTGAAAGCCGAGATAGATCGACTGAAGTAATGCTGAGTGGGCATTTTGTGTAAATGGATTCTCTAAATACATAATTTAACATAAAAGGAAACAGGAAAGTTTCCTTTTATGCGCTTCCCTTTTCGTCTAAAATCTTGTAAAATAATAACGAAAAGGGGAATTCCTGAGACCGGATGGGGTGCATTGCATTCTGTCCGGTTTTGGTGTTTTTACAAAATAAGTTTGACAATGGTTAGTAAATCAGTTATAGTAGAGAAGTGAAAATAAGTAGGGCAGACGATTCCGGCTGTCCGGCAATTCTGGCAGTTCGCCGTATTTCACAGTTAATGCAGCTTATCGATTCGTATTGTAAAGAAAGGAATTATGTTTATGGAACAAAAAGTTACTATTGATGATGTTATGCTGTGGGATGAGATCCTTAAGGCGATTGTAGATGTTATGCCGCAGCAGATGTTTCCTTTATTGAAAGAGGTATTGGGAAAAGAATATCCTATAGGCACCGATATCCGGCTGCTTTCCACAGAACATTCCACTTATGTGGAAGCTCCGGAAGAACCGCCGGGGTCCCGGCTTGCGGATATTGTTCTGGTGGTGAATGGAACTGATTATTATCATTTGGAGTGTCAGATGAAAAATGATGGCAGCATGGTTATCCGCATGGTGGCTTATGATCTTCATGTGGCCATGCAGCATGGTACTGTCCGGGATGGGGAGACGGGGGAAATCACCATGAAATTTCCAAATTCCATAGTTATTTATCCGGAAAAGAATGCCAGTATACCTGATTTTCTGCGCTGCCGTCTGATATTTCATGATGGCAGTGAACATATCTATCAAATTCCTACGGTGCGTATTCAATCTTATTCTTTACAGGAAATCATGAAGAAACATCTCAACATGTTTATTCCATACACGCTTTTACGTCTCCGTCCCAAACTGAAAAGCAGACATCCCTTGACCAAGAAAGAGTTGACAGAATTTATGGATGAGGTTATATTAGTCCTACAGACGGAATATACAGATGGGTACTTGACAGAACAGCAATTTCATGATTATGTGTATCTTTTTCGTAATGCAGCACAGAGAGTGTTTGCCCAGCGCCAAGATTTGTGGAAGGAGGTAGAACGTATGACCAAACCGTTGATTGAACTGCCCAGTGTCAGGGAGGGGCGATTACGTAC
>CAMWLE010000023.1 GCA_947175015.1 uncultured bacterium | reverse complement strand
AATATGAAAATGCCCTTGCAATATATTCTGACGCACCTGCAACTTACTCGAACTCAATCGTCCCTGGCGGCTTGCTGGTCACATCATACAACACCCGATTCACATGCGCCACCTCATTGACAATCCTGCTCGATACTTTCTGCAGCACATTCCATGGAATCTTCGCCGCTTCCGCAGTCATGAAGTCAACCGTACTCACCGCCCGCAGAGCAATCGCATACTCATAAGTCCTCTCATCTCCCATAACACCTACCGAACGCATATTGGTCAGTGCTGCAAAATACTGATTTAATACCCCCTCCAATCCGGCATTGGCAATTTCTTCCCTGTATATCGCATCTGCATCCTGAACAATTTTTACTTTCTCAGCAGTCACCTCGCCGATAATACGGACACCAAGCCCTGGTCCCGGAAATGGCTGACGGAACACCAGATATTCAGGAATGCCAAGCTCCAATCCTACCTTTCTTACTTCATCCTTAAATAAATTTCTGAGAGGTTCTATGATTTCCCTGAAATCAACACAATCCGGAAGTCCTCCTACATTATGATGAGACTTAATCACCGCAGATTCTCCACCTAAGCCACTTTCCACCACATCCGGATAAATAGTCCCCTGCACCAGAAAATCAACTGTTCCTATTTTTTGAGCCTCTTCCTCGAATACACGAATAAATTCCTCTCCGATGATCTTCCTCTTCTTCTCAGGCTCATCCACACCTGCCAACTTACTATAGAAACGTTCCTGGGCATTGACCCTGATAAAATTAAGTTTATAATTTCCTTTCGGACCAAAAACTGCCTCCACTTCGTCTCCTTCATTTTTACGAAGTAAACCATGATCCACAAATACACAGGTTAATTGCTCACCCACCGCCCTGGAGAGCAAAACAGCCGCCACAGAAGAATCTACACCACCAGATAGCGCACAAAGCACCTTGCCCTTGCCTACCTTTTCCCTGATCGCTCTGATATTTTCCTCTACAAAAGAATCCATCCGCCAATCACCACTACAGCCGCAGATATTGCGTACAAAATTATAAAGCATTTTAGATCCTTCAACTGTATGTAATACCTCCGGATGAAATTGAATTGCATAGAGCTGCTTCTCTGCGCACTCTGCTGCAGCCACAGGACAATTGGCCGTAGCAGCCACAGACCTGAACCCCGGTGCCATTTTGGCAATATAATCAAAATGACTCATCCAGCAAATCGTATGCGATGTAACACCCTCAAACAGCCTGGAAGAAGTATCCACATCCACCTCTGTCTTGCCATACTCCCGCACTTTTGCCCGGGCCACTTCGCCTCCCAACGCAAATGCCATAACCTGCGCACCATAACACAATCCCAGCACAGGAATGCCCATTGCAAACAACTCCGGCGAACAAGTTGCCGCCCCCGCTTCATAGCAACTGCTGGGACCGCCAGTTAAAATAATTCCTTTGGGATGCATGGCTTTTATTTGAGCTAAATCTGTTTTATAGGAATAAATCTCACAGTACACATTGCATTCCCTGACGCGCCTTGCTACCAGTTGGTTGTATTGGCCGCCAAAGTCAATAACAATTACCAATTCCTTCTCCATCTTCTCCTCCCTTCAGTTTACACATATTTTAGGCATTAACAAAACACCAAAACTCATATAAATACAAACTTCTTCTGCTTACAACTATAATTGAACTTGTACAACTTTTCAGATTTGCTCATTTATAGTTTACAAAATAGAACAACTCCTCACTGATTTACAATACAATTGTAATGTCCAACAACAATTAACCATATCCGCCAATACGGAGTTGTTCTTCTATGATACCATGTAAATTTCATTTTCCATTATAAGCCACAGATGCCCTGAAATCAACTCTTGTATTTTTATCTATTCCGCACTATAATTAACATGTTATGGTTCACTCTGTGGTCTGTAACATAATACAGCATTGGTTCTGGGAAGAGACGGTTCTGCCATGATATGAACTATCTGTCAGGTATCCGTTTGCCGGTGTCTAGGTTCAAACATAGCGATTATCCCATAGAACACGCGGCAGCCAATGCTCTTTACATTTGCAGCAACATTCCGATTTCCTCTTCATCATGCAATCTACTCTCCAGCCTGTCCCAAAATATAACTCTATGTACTGCCTCTTTTGTTGCCTCATATCCGGCGCTTCTTATTCTTACAATGGCGTCTTCCTGAATCAGTCTTCCCCTTTCCAGCGCATCTCTTACAAGCCTTTGAAGATATTCCGGCTTACGCAGATCGCCCAGGGTTTGAAATACAGCACTGGCCGCTACCAATGCTCGTCTCATATATTCTATATGCTTCTGAAATAATTCACTGTCAATAAAAATGCCCTGTGCCTCTATAAACATGGCACAATATGTCACAATAGTTCTTGTATTCCCTTCTCTGAACGGATGTACCTTCCACAATCTTGTCATACAATCCGCGAACTTTCTGACAACATCATCAAAGTCAGCTTTCTCCCACTCAAAACGATTCATTTCTGCCAGAATTGTCTGAGCCTCTTTCTCCACATCAAAAACATCCGCATACTCCACCGACAAGCCCCCAAGCGGTATTTCTGCTTTCTCTATATTAATGACACGGGGTTTCCCTGCCCAATCAAAAACATCCCGAAATATTTGATAGTGCATTTTGCAAAGAGAAGCAAAATCAAACACCTGCATCGGCTCCTGCACAACAAGTTCCGCAAGACACAAAATAACGTAATCCGCTTCCGCTTCTTTCAGCTTATTTTCTTCCATCAAACCAAATTTATTTTTCAGCATTTCCGTGTTGGTATAAAGATATGGATCTTGCATATATTTCACCTCGTTTTGTACCTCTTATCCAAAGCATCCCTCACCTGTTCCATTGTGATTTCACCTCTCTTTTCTTTTTCCATTAGTTCCTTCATGGCAGCGCTTGGTGCAAGTCCATCTACTTTAACCATGCCAACAGCATAATCCCACTTATGATCTTCCCTGACTAACACATATTCCTCCATTTCTTCTCCGGCAACATATATTTACAAGATAAACTATAACCCTTTTCAATGGATTTTCAGGATAAATTTTACAAAATTCTGGAATTTCCTGAAAAACGCATACAGAAAAGAAATTTAACAATTTTGTAACTTTGTTAATTTATCCTGATTTATTTATTATGTTACTTGCAAAAAACAGCACCTATGATAGGTTGATTGATCAATTTTTACAAACCAATGAATACTCCCACAAACCGGTTCACGATTTTACAAACCGATGAATACTCCCACAAACCGGTTCACAAGTTTACAAACTGATTTACAACCCTGTAATAATGTCATTTGGTGCATCAGGAAAGGGACAAGTCTTCCACCTGCTGAAAACTTTACGTTCCCTGACGGCTGCAATTTCTTTGCCTTGCAGTTTGAAAACTTATCCCCTGAAAAAAGAACGAAAATCGCAAAAATTTATGAACAAAAATAAAACTATTGCGTTGTTCCTTCCCCAACATTTCCTTCCTGTAAAATCCTTCCCTCTGTACCGGTTTTATCTCCATTGTCAACTGTACCGCTCTCATTGCCACCGATAAAATCCGAGAGCGGTCTGAATGTATAACCCATTTCCTCCCATTTTGTCAATACTTCATCCAAAATCTCTCCATTTGTTTTAGAAGTACTGTGCAAGAGCACAATAGCACCAGGATGAATACGCCCCATAAGTTTTTCCATAGCCGCGTCATGGCTGGGTTGCGCATCCTGGTTCCAATCCACATAGGCCAGACTCCAGAAAAAAGTAGCATACCCCAATTCTTGCGCCATCTGCAGATTGGCAGTACTATATTTCCCCTGGGGCGGTCTGTAATACATTGCCAACTCTGTACCGGTGATTTCTTTAAAAAGCGCCGCAACATCATCCATTTCTTTCTGAAAAGATACTTTATCAGAAATCTTAGACATATCCGGATGATGATATGTATGATTGCCCACGGTATGCCCTTCCGCCACCATGCGCTTCACAATGTCCGGTGCACTTTCCAGAAAATGTCCTACCACAAAGAAAGTCGCCTGTGCATTGTGATTTTTCAATGCGTCCAAAATCGGTTCTGTATTGCCGTTCTCATACCCACAATCAAATGTCAGGTAAAGCACTTTTTCGTCACCCTCTGCACAGTAATACGCATTATATTTTTGTAACTCTGCCGCAGAGACGTTCCCTGTAGGCTTCTGCCCTTCTTTTCCAAAACCCAATCCCCAATTTTCGTTTTCTGACAGTGTTGGGCCTATGGTCTGCTGCATCTCTCCGTAGATGCCGGCTGCGGCCCTGCCCAGGAAGAACATTGCACATAGAAAAACAAAGGTCGGAATGGCCCTTTTCCAATTCACCCTGTCACTGCCGGTAAGCCTTCGCACAACATCCTTTACATAAATTGTCCTCATTTCCTTTCTCCTATTTTTGTCGTGCAAACAATATTATTTTACTCTAGTATATGTGTCGAAAGCTTAATCAGATTACCATCAGACAGATATTCGGTGAAATAGTACAGGTATTAGAACAATTTTCTAATTGCATCCACTGCATTAGCGGCTTTATCTGCCGTAAGTTTTGCCTTAACCCCCTGAATCACCTGATTAATAATATCATCTGGCAGATCCACTCCAAGTATACTCTCCAACGCTTTCACAGGTTCTCTCTGAAACTGTTCCTGAAGTCCCTTATCCTTAGCGATCCTCTCTACTACCATCTTAATTTGCTCCTTAACATCCATTTGCGCTTCTCCTTCCATCACTTTTTTGTCCCTTAAAACTATTGGGGACTCATATCATTATTATACTTTGTATTCCCCTTTTCTGTAAAGCAATTTCCGCTGCCTCACAAGAACAGGTAACTATCGGGTTACTTTTCACACCTACGCCACCGCGAGGCGTTTTCACGCACTTTATGCGTGAAAACCCGAGACAGTCGTGCGCGAAATCGCTGCATTTGCGATTTCTGTGCATCAGTTACTGGTCACGGAGTGAACAGTAACCTATCGGGTTACTTTTGTTACGAATTGCGGAGTGAACCAATGTCACTATCCGATTCCTATTTATTACTCATGCCACCCCAAGGTGTTTTCTGATTATACTTATATACTTGTATACTTATATTTCGTTTTTATTATAACGTAATTATATTTCTTTATGAAATTTATCCAAGATTAAGAAAATTAAATAAATATGATGGAATTTTGATGCAATCCCGCTTTATAATTTATAATATCTGTGATATAATATTTCGATGCAAGGGCATAATGACTTTATAGCATAATATGATACAGCCTCATTTCAATCGGCTTTCCATTGCATCATATCAATACAAAGGATTTGGGAGAGTTTTATTATGAAATTATATCAAAAAAGAATACAAGGACACAAGAATACTCTAAGAATGTTGCCTCTGCTTATGGCGATTTGTATTACAGGCTGTGGAAATACACCCTCTATTGATTCCAGTCCTGCGCAAACCATTTCTCCGGTAGCGCTCCAACCTGACGAAGGGGAAACGACAAATCCTTCCACACAAGAAAACGACGCTTCTACCAGTATTGATACTACACCAGAACCAACACTTGCTCCCACACCAGAACCTACTCCTGAACCAACGCCAACCCCGGACCCCGGACCGGAACCAACAAATGTGTTTGAATCGGAAAGCTGGTGGCTCTCCTATGGCGAAGCCGGGGCACAGACCCAACCTCGGGGAAATGCCAAGCAGTCAGATCTATCCTGGTATGGCGCTTACTATCTTGGCAGCCCTGACGAAAAAGTCGTCTATCTCACTTTTGACTGTGGTTATGAGAACGGTAATACAGAACTTATCCTGGCCGCCTTGAAAAAGCACAATGCCAAGGGAACCTTTTTTATGACTGGGCAGTTCCTGGAGACGGCTCCGGATCTGGTCAGAAAAATTCTGGAAGAAGGACATGAAGCAGGCAACCATACTTGGAATCATCCTGACATGTCAGCGTTTACGGATAAAGCGGATTTTCAAAAAGAATTAGATGACGTGGCAAATCTGTTTTATGAAATTACAGGAACAGAAATCGGCCCCTATTATCGTCCGCCAGAGGGCAGGTGCAGCGAGGAAAACCTCAGATGGGCAAAGGAAATGGGGTATCACACAATTTTCTGGGCTCTTGCCCATGTGGACTGGTATCAGGATAACCAACCTGATCCGCAAGAATCCATTGATCGTCTCACATCCAGAGTATCGCCCGGTGCTGTCGTACTATTGCACAATACCTCGCAAACCAATGGGCAAATCATTGATGACCTGATGACCAAGTGGGAGGAACTAGGATATAGTTTCCGTCCTCTCTCCGATCTGACAGGACCCTAAAATGGCTTCTGTCCCAAACCAGAACTGCTAAATTGCAACTTCTATTATAAAAAGCTACAGCCATATGACTGTAGCTTTTTTAAATGTGTCATTAGATTTACAAAACAGAACTATTACACACTTCCAAACACGCCGCCAACGGCGGCACAAATCATCACTGAACCGCCACCAATACCACCACCGTTCGGGGCGGAATCTTCAGTTTAATGTCATAATGAAACTCTGTCTCCTTGCCGATATCTTTTCCATCCTCATATTCCACAAAGGTATTCACACAGACTTTCCATGTCATACCATTTGGCAGATTCGGAAGCTGCATGTCAAGCGGTTCCCAGTAAGCGTTCATACCATAGAATACAATATCATCCTTGGTATCATCCTGATTCCTTCCCGCATACATAATCCCAATCAGCCTGCTGGAATGATCGGTTCTGCTATTCCAGGGATAACCATTGTGGATGCTGACTTCAGGCAGACCGCAGGACGCCTCTTTCGTAACCTTCCTGACGATAGCATGTTCCTTGCGGAATGCGATCATATATCGGAAGAAATCATGAATCTCCCTATATGTTTCCAATCTTGTCCAATCCAGCCACGAGATAATATTATCCTGACAATAGGCATTGTTATTTCCAAACTGTGTATTACAGAATTCATCTCCCGCATAAAACATGGCCGGTCCCCTGCTGCACATCAAAGTGGCAAAAGCATTTTTTACCATACGGCGGCGCAGACTTTCTATCTGGGGATCATCCGTTTCTCCCTCTGTCCCGCAATTCCAACTATTGCCGTTATTATCCCCATCTTCATTGTTCCAGCCATTTTTCTCGTTATGCTTTACATTATAGGAATACAGGTCATAAAGTGTGAAACCGTCATGGCATGTCAGAAAATTAACCGATGCGCTCTGCCCTCGACGCACCGAATCATACAAATCCCTGGAACCGGTGATTCTCGCCAATGCGGTTGATGCCATACCCGCATCGCCCTTCAGAAAACGTCGCAGATCATCCCGATATTTGCCATTCCACTCAGACCACCTGCTATATGCCGGGAAACTGCCCACTTGATAGAGACCGCCTGCATCCCATGCCTCCGCTATCAATTTTACTTTCCCAAGAATAGAATCTGCGGCAATCGCCTGCAAAATAGGCGGATCTGCCATGGGTGCGCCGTTCTGCCCTCGTGTCAGTATGGAGGCCAAATCAAACCGGAAGCCATCCACTCTGTAATCTATCACCCAATAACGCAGGCAGTCAATGATAAACCTGCGTGTTATGGGATGATTACAGTTCAAAGCGTTCCCACATCCACTGAAATTATAATAATGTCCATCAGGTGTCAGCATATAATATATGTTGTTATCAATTCCCTTGAAGGAAAAACTGGGACCATTTTCATTTCCCTCCGCCGTATGGTTGAATACCACATCCAGAATCACTTCGATTCCATTTTGTTTCAACTCATAGATAAGCTGTTTCAGCTCGTCCCCTTCATGGTTATGCTCCACCACAGAAGAATACCCTGTATTAGGCGCGAAGAAGCAGACCGTATTATATCCCCAATAATTATAGAGCTGTACCCCATCTACAACCCTGGCATTTTCCATCTCATCAAATTCAAAAATCGGCATTAATTCAACTGCATTGATTCCCAAATCTTTCAGATAGGGGATTTTCTGACGCAATCCCTCATAAGTTCCCTTGGCAGACACGCCTGAAGACTTATCCTTGGTAAATCCGCGCACATGCATTTCATAGATGACCAAATCCTCCAGAGGCAGTTCCAACTGATTGGTATTGCCCCAGTCAAAGTTATTCTCCACCACCCTGGCATGGTATACAAAATCTTCTCCGCCCTCTGGACGTTCTCCCCATTCTCTCTGTCCTGTGACTGCTTTTGCATAAGGGTCCAACAGGATATTATTCTTATTAAAAAGCAAACCTTTGGCTTTATCATATGGGCCATCTATCTCAAAAGCATATTCAAATTCCTCAATATCCAACCCAAATACCAGCATGGAATAGGTATTCCCGATCCGATAGGATTCCGGAAATTTCAGTCGTGCATAAGGCTCCTTTGCCTGTGGATGAAACAACAGCAATGTACAGCTGGAAGCACCAACCGAATGTATCGTAAAACTGACACCGTTCTGTGCTGCGGCAGCCCCATCTCTGGTGTAAAATCCTGGTCGAACCTGAAAGCCCTCTATGAAATCCAAGGGCTGTAACTTTTCCCCTCTCTGTGGTCTGCGCTGAACAAAACTCATGATTCCTCCTTCCGGTTCACGTTTTGAATCCGTGTACCCCAATACATTTTTAATGAATTTCAGCATAACATTTCCCATCCCCCTCTGTACCTCCAACACAATTTCTTCTGCGGCACAAACAATCAATGAACTTGGTGCAAGTCTGGAAGAATGCCTACACAAAGTGGGCTTGCTCACTTGGCATTCTTCCAGGAAATGACTTAGAAAATCTCCATTTCCTACACACTTCTCTGACAGCATCAAGAGATGATAACAAAAAACCTCCTGCTTTTGTGGATTCTTGCAACCCATAAAAAAGGAGGCTTTCCGCTATATAACTACCACACAGTTCCTACAACTATGCCATATGTTTTTCAATACACTGAATAATCTGTTCCTGCACTGGCAGCACTTCTTTGAGGCGCTGTCTGGCATCCTCAGGCTGTCCGGCACGCAGTTGATTCACAATCTCGGTATACCCTTCATAGATAGGGGTAATGGACAGATTACCTGCTGTTCCCTTAATCGCATGTGTATGTTCTATTGCTTCGGTACAATCAGAAGCATCGAAATCCGGCTGTACCGCATGAGCCTTAATGGTTTTCACAAAAGAACCAAGCAACCTTGTGTACAATGCTTCATTGTTATTGAGCCTTTTCAGCCCACCATCAATATCACACCCTAACTCTCTTAATTCATCCAACACACTCATCCGAAACACCTCACTCGTCTTATACGCTTTCCTTTTAATACTTTCCGAAACCATCTCCCAAATTGATCACCTGATCATTGGCATTCATCATGGAAGAAGAATAAGAAGCGGAAGATCCTTTATAAGAAGAATCGCCATGGTCATTACCCAAATGATATATGGAAAGCATCTCGCGCATTCTGGATGCCTGGTTGGACAATTCCTCACTTGCAGCAGCACATTCCTCACTGGTAGCAGAATTGGTCTGTACTACCTGAGATACCTGAGAAATCGCCTGTTCGATCTGTGCAACTGCAGTTGCCTGATAGTTGGAGGATTCTGCAATGCCATTGATGATCACTTCACTCTCCTGAACCACTTTGGAGATCTCATCCATAGCCTTTGCTGTTTCATTCACAATCCTGGACCCTGCATTTACCTTCTCTATGGAATCCTCAATAAGATCTGAAGTTTCCTTTGCAGCTTCCGCACTCTTGGCAGCCAGGCTTCTGACTTCTTCTGCCACAACTGCAAATCCTTTTCCTGCCTCACCTGCTCTCGCTGCTTCCACAGCCGCATTCAGTGCAAGGATATTGGTCTGAAATGCAATGTCATCAATGGACTTAATAATCTTGGAAATGCTGTCCGATGCCTTATTGATCTCCTGCATGGCAACCATCATATCCTGCATCTGCTTATTACCCCTACTTACATCTTGAATTGCCCTCTCTACCAGACTGGCTGCTGAATTCGCCTGCTCTGCATTTTGTCTGGTCTTATCTGCAATCTCATCAATAGATGCGGTAATCTGCTCAATAGCACTTGCCTGCTCTGTGGAACCCTGTGCCAACGCCTGACTTGCACTTGCCACCTGAGAAGAACTGATCGTGACCTGAGAACCTGCATCACTGATGTTGGACAAAGCATGAAAATTATCATCCACCAGCTTCTTCAGGGAGTTACCAAGCAAATCCTCTGCAGACTTGGGATTTACGGCAATGGTCAGATTACCATTGGATACTTCCTCTGCCACATGTGCCTGATATTTGATATTTTCAATTACCTTTGTATACTCATCTACCAGATCGCCAAATTCATCATTATTGTATTTTACCATTTCTATATCCACATGTCCCATGGCAATTTCCTTCGCCGCACTGGACAACTGGTTAATGGATTTTTCAATCATTCTGATCAAAGCCAATGCTATAAACAATGCTATCAACACCGATACTGCAGCAATAGCCGTAGTAAAAATCGTAGAATACAGCAGATATGTCTCCTGATTATCCGATTTCACAATACCGCTGGATGTGGAATTGCCGATTATAACATTAATGACTGTCAATATGATGGGAATCATAAAGCCCAGAATCAATTTTGTCTTTAACTTCATGTCTTTCATTGTTTCTTACCTCTCATTTTCCTCAATTATCATTTCATTCGCCTGCTCCGCTATTGATAAGTCCTCATCATTCAGAAGTTTATCAGGATCAAGCAGTAATTTTACAGTATCACCGACTCTTCCGATACCATAGACATACTTGTTCTGCACACTGCCCCGGCCAATCGTAGGAGGAGGAAGAATATTATCTTCCTTAATCTCTACCACCTCTGCAATCTGTTCCACAATCAATCCCACAGTCACATCCCGCACATTAATGACAATAATACAAGTTCTGTCATTATACTCAAGGGGCGGCTGTTTAAACCGCAGACGGACATCCACCACAGGTATGACCTTCCCGCGAAGATTAATCAAACCTTTGATATAATCCTCCGTCTCCGGAATCGCTGTAATCGTCTGAAATTGAATGATCTGTTCTACATACTGAATTCCCAGACCGAAGTACTCCAATCCGGACTTAAATGTCATATACTTGCCTTTTTGTGCATCATCTCTATCGGAAGAAGCAGTGTCATTGTCTTCTGCATTTTCTTTCCACTTGCTTGTTTCATCCATTTGATATACCGTTCCTTTCTCTACTTTATTCTATGAGTCCAGGCGCATCCAATATCAAAGCGATACTTCCGTCACCAAGCTGTGTACAGCCGGATAATCCTTTCACCTTTTTAATATAGGAAGGAATCGGCTTAACCACGATTTCCTGTTCGCCAACCAGCCTGTCAACCAAAAGACAAACTTTTTTCTCATCAATTTCCAGAATCAACATCACACCGTCTTCCACGGATTCTTCATATTGCTCCAAACCATACCATCTTCCAAGACGGAGTACCGGGAAACAATCATCCCTGATCATGACATACTCATCCCCGTTAGGTTCATGAATCATCATGTTCTCCTTCACACGGGTAAATTCCTTGATTGCGCTGGTCTCCATCACAAATGAAGATGTGCCTATTTCCATAACAATTCCATCAATGATGGCCAGTGTCAAAGGAATCTTCAATGTCATGATACTGCCCAGACCGGCTTCACTTTCGATTTCCAGGGTACCGCCGATTGCCTGAATATTCTGGACTACCACATCCATTCCCACACCTCGGCCGGAATACTCTGTCACCTGTTCATTGGTGGAAAATCCCGGCAGTGTAATAAACTGGTTCACTTCCTTATCGGTATAAGCGCTGTCCGGCTTATTATCATCCAGAAGCCCCTGCTTTCTCGCCTTGGCAATGATTTTCTCCCTATCCAGGCCCTTGCCATTGTCCTCCACGCTAATCCACACCTTACCGGCTTCCGTCTTAGCTGCCAATGTCACCTTACCCTTGCCTGATTTACCACTTTCCTTACGCTCTTCATTCGTCTCAATTCCATGGTCAACGGAATTTCTGACCAAATGCATCAGAGGGTCTGAGATATGCTCAATAATGTTCTTATCAACCTCTGTCTGCTCCCCAAGCATAACGAACTCAATATCTTTTCCAAGCTTTCTTGACACGTCGAAGACGATACGATTCATCTTCTGGAAGGTATTTGTCAAGGGCACCATTCTCATGGACATAATCACATTTTGCAGATCCGTAGATACCTTGGCCAACTGTGCCGCCGCCTTATTGAAATTATCCAGATTCAATCCCGGCACCTTCAGATCAGAACTTTGCAATACCACCGATTCCGAGATAACAAGCTCTCCAATCAAATCCATCAACTGATCCATTTTTTTCACATTGACACTGATAAAGGCCGCCTTTTCACCCTTGGGTTTATCCTTCGCCAGCTTCTTCTGCTTACCGGGTTCCCTGGACTGGATAACGAAATCACCCGGCGCTATGGCAGGCTTTGCAGGTTTCTTCTCTTCCTTTTCCGCATCTGATACACGAGCCTCAATTTCCTCCACACTGGATTCCAAATCAATCTTCGCCAGAGGTGCATCCGCATCGCCAAAATCAAATCCGCGAAGGAATTCCTCCGCCTTACATTCAAAGACATCCACCTTCTGAATGTCATATCCCACACCGATCAATTCCCTGACTTCTTCTTCGGTGCTCTGGGCCTGCAACAGAATCTTAAAGCCATCCTTAATGATTGCTTCGCCGCTCTTCTCATCCGTCAGAATATCTTCCGGAGAATACAAAATATCCTCCGCAATCTCCTTCAAGGCATATACCGTCCTGTACGCATGGACATTGGCCATCTCCGTTTCCGGGAAAAAGGTAATAAAAATCTTGTAAAAATGACTGTCACTTGTGGCCATAGGAGCAATATAAAATTGCGTCGGCGCCGTATGCACATTCTCCGGCGGCGGTTCCGCCCCCTCTTCTACCACACCATTTTTAATCTTATCCAAAAATTTGTCAAGATTTACTATGATCTCACTGGCATCTCCGTCAGGTGAGTCACCGCCCCGGATTTTCTCCATTTCACTTGAAATGAAATCCTCCACCTCCAATACATGTTCCACCAATTCCACATGTGGAACGTTCTCGGGATGGGATTCTCTCAGGTAATAAAACACATCCTCCAGCTTATGTGATACCGCTGTAATATTGTCGAACATCATAATACCGGAAGAACCCTTTATGGTATGCATGGTTCTAAATATTTCGTTGATACTGTCTTCATCAAAGCTATCCGCATCCTTCTGTTCCAAAACGGTTTCCTGAAGCTGCTCAAGCAACTGGGTATTCTCAAACAAATACATGTCCAGCATGCTCTCTGTGTTAAACTCTTCAGCCATAGACTTCTCCTTTCCTGCATATTCTGATATCTTCATTTGCTAACTTGCTGCTACGAAGCCACAAAGCTGATTCGTAACATTAAATCAAATTCAGCTTCTTCAAAGCCTGTTCAAATCTGTCCTGGTCGATAGGTTTGCCGGAATATATGGTACATCCCAGTTCAAACGCCATCTTCACATTCCTCTCTTCATTCAACGCAGTGGTCATGATCACCTTCACTGCCTTATCCTCAGGAACATTCCTTTGTTTCTCCAGATTGCGAATTCCCACCAACGCCTGATATCCATCCATAACAGGCATCATAATATCAAGACAAACCAAATCATAAGGCTCCCCATCCTCCAGAGCCATCATAAATGCATCCACCGCTTCCATTCCGTCTACAGTGACATCACATTCACCATACTTAGACAGGAAATTAGCCATGAATTTCCTTGTTGCAAAATCATCTTCTGCCAATAGAATCTTCATCCTTTTCTCTCCTTTTCTTTTTCCACACCAATTACATTTTATTTAAAATAGAATATGTCCTTCCTGCGATGTCGGATAATTTCTCCTGATATTCCACCGCTCCCAGATCATACGCAACCTTAGGCATACCATAGACAACACAGGTAGACTCATCCTGCCCAATGGTTCTGGCGCCAGCTTTACGCATCGCAAGCAGTCCCTTTGCGCCATCACCACCCATTCCTGTCAAAATAATCCCCACGGCATCCGAACGCGCCACCTTGGCAACAGACTCAAACAATACATCCACCGACGGGCAATGTCCATTCACCTTCGGTCCTGCCTTGACTTCTACCTGATATACCCCGTTTATCTTCACAAGACTCATATGCCTGTCACCTCCCGGCGCAATCAGCATGCTTCCCGGCATTACCCTGTCGCCGGTTTCCGCTTCCTTTACCTGGATTCTGCACTGGTCATTGAGCCTTTTTGCATACATTTGTGTAAATCCCGGAGGCATATGCTGCACACAGACAATCCCCGGAATATCTGTCCCATACTCCTTGACCACAGAACAAATTGCCTCCGTTCCGCCTGTAGAGGCGCCGATAGCCACCAGCAAATGATTCTTATTCGCGGCAAGATACTGCTGTTCCTGTGTCAGAACTGTCCTTTTAATATTGCCGATTCTGGCAGTGGATGCAATTTTTATCTTCACCAAAAGTTCATTTCTGATAAAATCTTCCAACTGCCCCCTGTTTGATACCGCCGGTTTCGCCACAAAATCCACCGCCCCCGCACTCATGGCATCAAATACTTTATCACTCAGAGAACTGATGACCACCACAGGCAATGGATATTGAGGCATCAGCTTCCGCAGGAACTCAATTCCATTCATCCTTGGAAGCTCTACATCCAACGTCATTACATCCGGCTTATAGGCAAGAATCTTATCTCTGGCTTCAAAGGGATCTCTCGCTGTCGCCACAACCTGTATTGCAGGGTCTTTGTTCAGATTTTGTACCAGCAATTCCCTGAAAACAATAGAATCTTCTACGATCAAAACCTTAATCCTCTGCATACTTTTTCATTTCCTTCCTCATTTTCTGAATATCGATGGCTGAATGATCTTAAAAGGAGTCGTGCTTCTGTCCAGGGTCTCCGTCGTCCCTATGAATAAATATCCTCCCGGCTCCAAAGCATTATACACCTTCTGAACCAGCTCTCGTTTGGTCTTCTCATCAAAATATATCATAACATTGCGCAAAAATATAGTATGCATTTTCCTTTTGAATGGAAACGGATCCATCAAATTAAACTGGCGAAAGATTACTTCTTTCTTCAACTCATCCTTCACCTGGTACTGTCCGCCCGCAAGAGACTTGAAAAAATGCCGCTTCCACTGCTCCGGGACACTTTGCAGTTGGTCCGCGGAGTAAATACCTACCATAGCCTTCTGCAGCACCTTGGTAGAAATATCCGTCGCCAGAACCTTAGTATCCCATTGTTCCCGCTCCAGTCCAAAAAAGTCCGACAAAACCATAGCTATCATATATGGCTCTTCCCCTGAAGAAGCCGCCCCGCACCAGATACGCAGATCTTTTGCGGCGCTTTCCTTTGTCTTCAGCCAGGGAAGCACCTCACCTTTAAAGAATTCAAAATGTTCAAACTCCCTCATAAAATAGGTGTGATTTGTTGTCAGGAAATTTACCAGCATCTTTTCCTGGTTTCCCGTTTTGTCGTGCTCCACCGCATTCATAAATTCGTCAAAACTGCCCCAGCCGCCCCGTTTAATATAATTCTCCAGCCGCCCGTTCACAATGACCTTTTTCTGTGCAAGATCAATGCCATAGCGCTGCTTCATAAAAGTTGATATTCTTACAAATTCCTCATCCTTAATCAATTTCCTCTGCCTCCCCGCCGCTTAGCATAGCTGACGCGAAATTTTACAACATATTTCCAATATAGCAGGATTAAATCTCACGCCTGCTTCCTTTCTCATCTTTTCAAGCGCTTCTTCCCGACTGCAGCCGCTCTTCTCTGTCAGATCACAATATGCCTCCATAATGGAAACAATCTGTGCCGCAAGGGGAATCTCGTTTTCCTTTCTGCCGTTCGGGTATCCGCTTCCATCCCAATTTTCATGATGGCAGCGTGCAATGTCAATCGCCGCGCTGATAAAATCATTATAATCATTTCCTATTTGAAGATCACTCAATAGTTTCGCACCAATATCCGTATGGCTCCGCACAATAGCGGTTTCTTCTTCTGTCAGTTCCGCCTTCCGAAGCACATCCATAGGCACTCCAATATTCCCGATATCACAAAGAGGTGCCGCCAATCCAATGGTATCCACATAATCATCGGATACCTTATCCTCAAAAAGCGGTGAGAGCTGCATACTCTGCGCTAATATCTTACTGTTCCGGCTCAGTCTCTCAATATGTTCCTTCTTGTACGCAGAATTTCTCGCTGCAATGTCCGCAAGGGCATATAGGATATTCTTCTTCTCCTGCTCCATTTGTTTGAGCTGTTCATTCACAGACACCTGTAAACGTCTGTTCATATCCTTCAGCTCTCTGCTGGCCTGATTCAAACGCAGATGCACTCCCACCCGCGCCTGTACTACTTCTGAGATAAAAGGCTTTGTAATGTAATCTGCTCCTCCGAGAACAAATCCCTCCACAATATCCTTAGGATCATCAAACGCAGAAATGAAAACAATGGGAATATCCTTGGTCTTTTGATTTCCCTTCACCAGTCTGCACAACTCATATCCTGTCATGCCCGGCATGGAAATGTCCGTCAGAAGTAACTGCGGCCTGGATTCCTGTATCAATTCCCATGCTTTCTCCCCGCTCTCCACGGACACGGCATCATAACCCATGCCTTTTATAATTTCTTCCAACACCAACCTGTTTATTTCCACATCATCCACAATCAGAATCGTTCCGCGATCATTTTTCTCCATACTTTCCTAAGCACCTCCTTTCTCTCACAACCATACTACAGCCCAAAATGGTTATTGTTCACAGCCGCTATTTACAATATCTTGTTCAATTCCTCATAGCCCGCCGTCACCTTATCATAATTTTCCTTCTGAATCGCCATCTTCAGCCGCAATACAACACGCTTCACCTCTTGGGGCGCTTCTTCTGTCAACTGGCGAATCGTTTCCATAAACATCTCCGCCTTCTCCCAGTTTTCCATTTCCACACACAGAATCAGCTTCGACAGATTTTTCTTTAAATTTTCCTTATTCTCAGCCGTACCATATTTTCTGATATTGGCAAATCTCTCCTCATCTTCATCCATAGCCGCAGTGGTAAATACTGTGGGTTTCATCTCTCCCTGCTGAGACGGTGTATCGCTGTCTTCTTCGCTGATTCCCACCCATATGGAAAATGAAAAAGTACTTCCCTTATTCTTCTCACTCTCCACCTCAACTCTGCCGCCCATCAGTTCCACAAGCTGCTTACAGATATTCAGTCCCAGGCCGGTTCCCCCGAATTTCCTGGAAATAGAAGCATCTACCTGCGAAAAACTTTGAAACAATTTATCCCTATCGGCTTTATCTATACCAATCCCTGAATCCGACACCATAAAAAACAGCTCTAATTTATCATTTACCCTTGCTGTCCTGAGCGCTTCAAGAGTTATCTTACCCACAGCAGTGAACTTCAGCGCATTAGACAAAAAGTTATCCAAGATCTGTCCTATACGCAATTCATCCCCAATGACATACTCCGGTATCTGGGGAGACACTGTCATGAAAAAACCCAGTCCCTTCTCCGTAATCTTGCTGATATGCTTCGCCTTCACATAATCCAGCATATTTCTGAAATGAAATCTGCGGGGTTCCAGCGTAAACTTTCCTGCCTCCAGCTTGGAAAAATCCAACACATTGTTGATAATCTTATGCATATCCCCGCAGCATCTCTCAACCAGCCGCAGAGACTTCACTGTTCGGGCATCCATACCCTCCACATCATCCAAAAGTTCCTTCACATTGCCCAGAATACCATTAACCGGTGTCCGCAGTTCATGGGTTACATTAGCCACAAATTCCGATTTTACTTTCAATGCCTGTTGTGCTTCCTGTCTTACCTGTTCTATCTCCCGACTTAAGAACTCTTTTTCCAGAATATCATTTGCCATACAGATATATGTTCCTGCATGGGATACGCTGCTTACAATTTTCGCTTCCACCGGAAAACAAGTCAGGTTCTTGCGGTACGCTACCAAATTCTGCGGTTCATTTCCAAAAGGATATTCTGTTGCAAATCCATCTTCCGTTGCTTGAAAGGTATTGGGAAATACATCTTTGACATGCCTGCCGCATAAATCATTCTCATATTCCAGCTTTTTCTTCGCGGCATCATTTGCATAGGAGATTACGCCCTTACGATCAAATACAAGAATCATCTCCAGTGCATTATCTATGGGAAACAAATCGTTTTCACCCAACTCCATAACACACCTCCACCATAATACTTACAATGCTTCAGCCATACGACCTGCAAGTATTGCAAAACCATTCATAAATCATAACTCCCGTTCCATACAGGCACCCAAAAATCCTGCAGACCATTCTGCAGTACCACACAAATATATTGCCTTATAAAAGGATAAAAGGCAACAAGAAAATGTAGTGTTTTCTTGCTGCCTGCCCTATCATGAAAAACTAAACATTTTAATTACTTCCACAATATTGAAAAAGTCATGTTTGGCAAGCTGAAAGCATTCCATAACATCCGGCGAAAATTCACCACATTCACCATTCAAGATCATTTCATATGCAATGTTATTGGCATATGCGCTTTTATATACCCTGGGACTCACCAACGCATCATATACATCCGCAACGGCAACAATCTGTGCGCTGATAGGAATCTGATCTCCCACCAAATGATCCGGATATCCGCGTCCATCCCATCTCTCATGATGATGACGGCAAATCTCATAACTGTACCGATAGAATTCACTCTCCCGGTTCTTATATGTCTTTTCCAGAATATCACACCCTATTGTGGTGTGCGTTTTCATGATCTCGAACTCTTCCTCTGTCAGCTTCCCCGGTTTCAGCAGAATTGCATCGGGAATTCCTATCTTGCCTATATCATGCAACGCTGCCGCCCTGGCGATCATATCTACCTGTGTTTCTGTCAGTCCATACTTGGGGAAATATTTCATAAGATACTTCAACATAATTCTTGTGAAGTATTTAATACGCCTTGTGTGTTCGCCGGTCTCTGCGCTTCTGGCCTCCACAACAGAGCTGAGTGTTTCAATCATGAACTCATTGTTCTCACGAATTTCCTTCTCCTGTGCCCTGATTGCCTCTTCCTGCTCCTTCAGACGTTTCTCCATATTCAGTTTATTCTGATATAGTTCAATGATATTCTTACTTCTCTTTTTTACAATGTGAGGGTAAAAGGGCTTATGTATCACGTCTGCAGCACCGTAGGAATATGCCTTATCTTCACTGTCCTGAACTGCCTCGCTGGTAATCAGGATTACCGGAATCCGATCCAGCAACCCGCGCTCCTTCATATATTCCAATACCCCGAAGCCATCCTTCACAGGCATCACCAAATCCAGCATAATCAATACCAGATTACGGCTGCTTTCAATCCGCTCAATTGCTTCCTGTCCGTTTTCTGCTTCAATCAGTTCATATTCCTGTTCTTCATTGCGGAACATGGAATGCAGTATGGCTCTGTTCACTTCCTCGTCATCAACGATCAAAATCTGTTGTTTATCCATTATGTTCACCATAATTCTTCCTAATACTTTTTTCTACAATAAGATATACCACTTTTCAATAAAATTGTCAATTCATTTCTCCCGTTTTTAAATGGGAAATTTTTACTGTATCGGGCAGTGCCAACGCCCCACACATCCTACAATTACTGATCCCTCCGCAACACGTAACCCATCCGGCCGCTTTACATTGATTATCAAATTTGTTATCATAGACAAATGCCCCCTTATTGTGGTAAATTATATTATATAGAGGTACATATAGAGGTGAATTAGTATGGACGCATATACATTCTACGAAATATATGATATTGACACTTTACAGAAATTAATAGATTCTTTGTCTGCTGCTCTGCAAGTAAGTATTCGTATCCTCAGTCCACAAGGCGAACACTTCACCAGAGACAGCGATTATTGTCAGTTGTGTCAGCTAATCAGGAAATCTGCCATTGGCAACACCCTTTGCAGAGAATCCGATCTGGCTCTGTGTGCTTACCACAAACAGTCTCCCTTCATCAGCCATTGTAGCTGCACCGGCTTGACCTATGCAGGCATCAATGTGATGGTAGAGGATATTCATGTAGCAAGTATCCTGGTTGGACAAGTACACCTGGAAGAAGAGGTTCGCAGTGAAGCGGAATTTCGGTGCCAGGCTCACTCCCTGCACATTGATGAGACAGAATACCTTAACCAGATCCGACGGATTCCCTCCATGACCCGCGCCCGTTTTGATTTAATATTGAACACTCTGACCTTGTTGGCGGAACAGCTCTCCCAGCTGGGCCGCAAGAACCTGTACCTGAAATCTATCATTGCCTCCCTGGAAAGTCAGGAGCTGATTCACCAACAGGAGAAAGAATTCCTGGAGAAACTGGTGGAAACCGATTCTATGACAGGTGTTTATAATCATCGCAAATTTAACGAAGAATTCTCACAATATGCCTCTCACAAGTGTGAGCAGATTTGCCTGGTATCGGCGGATGCCAATTATCTGAAACTAATGAATGATGTATTTGGTCATGAAGCCGGTGATCGAATGCTGAAGAATATCGCCAGCATCATGGCTAACCTGTCCAAAAAGGAATGGCTGGTGGCTCGGTGCGGCGGAGACGAATTCCGTGTCATCCTGCCTGATACCTCATTAGATACTGCCAAGGATTACTGTCGTCATGTAGCCCGCCGCTGCAGTGAAGACAGCAGCCTTGCTTTTCCTCTTTCCGTAGCGCTGGGCGCCGCCAAATGGGACAGTGAGCATGAGACCCTGTATGAATGCTTCACCAGGGCGGATGAAGAAATGTATCGGAATAAGACCATCTTGAAACAAAAGACACATATCCCGGACCTTATGATGGAACGCTTGTATAACCGGCAAATTCTGAACAGAGATATGGTGGAGCTGGAATCCAAAATCGCCTATGATTTTGCCCTGTTTCTTGGATTTACCAAAGAGCATGCTTACGAAACTTCCCTGGCAGCCCACTATCAGGATATCGGCATGGCAAAGCTTCCGGAATATTTTGTGGTCAAAGGTCAAAACAAGACAAGGGAAGAGAAATTGCAGATACAGGCCCATGTCACCCATGGTTATCAGATCGCCAGACAGTTTGAAGAACTCTATAACATTGCCGGTGCCATCCTCAGTTCTCACGAGAACTGGGATGGCAACAGCTACCCCAAGGGCTTAAAAGGAAGTCAGATTCCTCTGGAAGCCCGTATTCTGCGTATTACAAATAATTATGCTTATTGGACAACTCCCACCCGCGCAGGAACTAACCACACCAAAACCGAATCAAAGGAACGCCTGGTCCGTTTCAGCGGCATCATGTATGATCCTGAGCTTGTGTCCAAATTCGTCAAATTTATAGACGAACATGAATATTAACTGTCGCTTTTCCGCAAATCTTTTAAGGCTGTGCTGATTTTAATGGGATTGCCATATCGAAGCGTTCCCATGCGGTACAGCTTTGCCCCCAGAAAACCTGTGCCCAAAATGGAGAGCACCAGTATCAAAAGGGACACCACAATTTCCCATGCCGCCACCGTCCCCATGGCAATCCGGGCAAACATGGTGCTATAAGAACTGATGGGCAGAAAAGACAACACCTTAATCGCTGTTCCGTCTATATTTGTCAACTGTAACAGTGAGAAGAAATACACTATCATCACCATGACCATAAGGCCGGAAGCGCTCTTGCTCACATCCTCCGTCTTGCTGACCAACGCTCCCATGGCCCCATACAAAAACGCATAGAACAGATATCCGCCCAGACCAAAGAAGGCAAATGCCAGCAATACCTCTGCCGGAATATCCAGAAATCTGTCCAGCATTCCGCCCCACTGTTCTCTGTTGACCTGATAAGCTGCAAGAATAGCACCTAATATGACTCCCATCTGAAACACGCCTGACACAGCGCCTGCGACCACTTTGCCAAAGAGCAGGCTATTTGACGAAGTACTTGTAACCAGCACCTCAATGGCTCTGTTACTCTTCTCATTGGTGATTGCAACCGCGATCATCTGCCCGTAATATGTGATCAGCATAAACACCAATATCACCAACGCATAACAATACCAGTAATTACTTCCGGAATCTTTATTTAAAATCTCCCAGTCCATGGTAATGGGCACATCATACATAGCGGAAATTTCTTCCAGGTTCCATCCGGAAGCATCGCAGTAATCCATTCGATAAAAAGTCTTCATTGCCTGTTCAAACATAGAGGCATTTCGATCTGTCATGGACTTGTTATAAACATAGTACCTGTACTCAGTGGGGCTTAACACCACAAAACCTGCTTCCGCTTCCTGTGCTTCCACAGCCGCCTTCAAAGCCTCCTCATCAGGAACCGCCTGCCATACAACATCCGGGAACATCTGTCCAAGAACTTCATCCCGCACCACACCTGCCTGGTCCAGATACAGGAATCTATCCTGGTTTTCCTCTGTATCGCCATCCTTCTCTTCCGTCTCTCCGCCTACAATCTTCACACCCGTGAAATCCGACATATCCACAAAACGGGGCAAAAACAGCAGCACCATTCCCAACAACGCCAGAAATATGGTCAACCCCATAAATGTTTTGTTGCTGAAATATTCTTTTAGCTCATATTTTAACACTATCCCAAATTTCCTCATCCCTGTTCACCTGCCTTCATCACAAATATATCGTTCAGTGTTGGCTCATAACTGCCGAATTTGTCCACAATAATATCAGACCCGGCCAGTTTCTCCAATACTGCACTTCTTTCCTTCCCCTGCCGCAGTTCCAGAATCAGAAATTCTTTCTTCTTGCCGGAAACGGCCGCCAACTCCTGCCATTCCCTTTCCACTTTCTCCGACAGTTCTTCCAGTGTGAGATTCTCCGCTGCCAGCATCAGGCGGTTCCTGCCGTATTCTTTCTTAATCTCACGAAGTTCCCCGTCCAGCACTACCTCTCCCTTGTTGATGATAGCAATATTATCACAGAATTCCTCCACATAACTCATCTGATGACTGGAGAAAATCACCAGCCTGCCTTCTCCGATTAATTCATTGACAACATCCTTCAATATCTGGGAATTCACCGGGTCCAAACCGCTGAACGGCTCATCCAGAATCACAATCTCCGGATTGTGCACCAAGGTTGCCGCAAGCTGTACCTTCTGCTGATTTCCTTTTGACAAGGTTTCCAGCCTACTCTTCTCATACTCTGAAACCTGCAGTCTGGCAAGCCATTTTTTTGCGCTTTCTCTGGCCTCTCCAGGCTTCATCCCCCGAAGCGCTGCCAGATACATCATCTGATCCAGCACTGTCCGTTTCGGATACAGTCCTCGTTCTTCCGGCAGATAACCGATTCGATGCTTTGATGGTACAAACCTTGCGCCGTCAAACAGAATTTCCCCGCTGTTCGCATGGAATACATCCATAAGGATGCGGATGGTTGTGGTTTTGCCCGCGCCATTTCTTCCAAGCAATCCAAGCGCCCTGCCTCCTTCCACCTGAAAACTGACGCCGTGAAGTACTTCCTTTTCCCCAAAGCTTTTGTGAATATTTTTTACTTCCAGTTTCATTTCTTCTCTATGCCTTTCTCTTCATGTCTCACTCATATGCCTTACATGTCTGCTAATAGTCTGTCTTCCTGTTACGCGCTGTCTCTCCCGGCCATTCCTTGCCTTCTGTAATGCTCTGCTTTCCGGTTATGCTTTATTTTTCCGATTATGCCTTACCTTTCTGATTATGCCTTACCTTTCCCGATCATGCCTCACCTTTCCGGCAACGCTTTGCCATATCATGCTGGCACCGTATATTCATCATGTTTCATTGTAGCGGATTGTGAACAGCAGCGTCTTTGTTCTCCGCCCCTCATTACTCATTATAAACGGCCTGCTGCCGGAAATCTGCGGTATTCTCGCCATCCGGATGCTTTTCGCAATACATGGATACACCAAATTCTTCGGAAATACCCCCCCCATTTTGAAAATCGGCACCTTGGCCCCGAAACTCCTGCACGCTCCCGACCTTCTTCCACTCCGGACGCAGCACCTGCCTCCCATCCTCAAGCTGCTTGCCCAGCCGCTCGGTTTCCATCCAAACCAATTCCTTCCCAATGTTCGTAATAAGGTATGCTTTTTTATCACAGCCCGGCACCACCTCAATAATCCCATCCGCTGCCAGCCTGCCTACCATAGTATACAAAGTACCGGTTCCCAGCATAATTCTGCCTTTTGTCAGCTCATTGACATATTGCATAATCGCATACCCATGCCTTGGAACCGTAACGGACAACAAAGTATAATATGTAGTCTCCGTCATGGGAATATACTTTTTCCTGATTATCTCATCCAATCACATTCCTCCTGTTCTAATACCATTCTTTTGCTGCTGCACCCCGTCACGTTCTGCTATTCCGGAACTGTCTTATTCCGCACTATCTATCATCCCGCTTTGACGGCGCAAACAATCAATGCCTGACTGATTTGTCGCCGCTTATCAAAGCAGGAGCCGTATACTTGCTATGCTCCGCTTCACGCAGCATATGAAACGTACACTCGTCATGTTTTTGTGCAGCAAATATAACGCGCCTCGCCATGTTTTCGCACGACATGTCGAGCATAGACATAAAATAGCACATCCTTACAGCTATGTCAACACCCCTTATTAAATTTTAAGCCCCTATCTATGGGATAAAACAATCAAACACCTTTTTCCCTCAAAGGCAAAGCCATATTTCCGTATATTTTCCGGTGCAATACCGTCCTCTATCAGTTCGGCCTCATACCTTTTCTCTTCTAGCTGGGCAAGCGCATTACAAGAGACTACGAACGCAGGTCCTGTATTCGCCCTACATCCGTAGTCTCCATTTGTCAAGAAAATAAATTGAAGTATTAAAACATAGTCAGTTGTTGTTCCCTTAACGATTTTGCTTTCCGCTCCGTCACCTTATCATTTTCCGTAACCCTTCCACACAAAAGCGGAGCGTCAGCATCATACAAGCCGCAATTTCGCAGCACACTTTCCGGACTATAGTTTGCATAACAATACACACACCCATTTTTACATGTATTATATGTGCCGATATCAATACTTTCTATACATCCGCATTCTTTTCTCTGATTTTTATCTTTGTCCGCCTGTATTTTGCACCCTGTCAACTGTTCCACAAGTTCTTTATCAATGCAGCAGCTATGTTCTATTCCACACAACGATAAATCTATCATTTCGGCACATGTGGCAACTTTGATATCACTGCTGCCGGCTATTTGGGCAATGTTTTGCGCAAATGTATGTAATTCATTCTCTGTCAAAGAATAGGCATTTATGGCCTTCATATTCTTTTTATTTTTCGCATACATATCAACAAAACTGATCACACATTTAGATGTGCATCCCTTTAAATCCTCTGCAATTTGTCCAAAAGCCTTCAAATGATATTCCGGCGTATACTTATCGGTAAAAATAATAGGATCATACCTCCAGATGACTCTATCCCTTCCGATTTTATGTGACAATTTCTGAAATATCCCAATCATATCTTTCTTATGCGGAACATTAGATTCTATATCCTTCCCAAAACCGGTCAGTGTAAATTGAAAGTAATATGGATAAGCACGCAATTCATCCAGCCTCAGAAGCATAGGTTCCGGATTTTTCGTCCAAAATACAATGCAATCTACAACTTCCGGAGACAGCATGATTTTACTGATTTGATGCATATTCACAGGATTACGAACATACAGATACCCTTGCCTTATCCTGTTCAGAAACCATTCTGCATAATAATTGGGAATATCCGTTCTGCGGCTGGCACTGACAATCATACTATCCCTTTCTTTTTAATTTAAGCTGCCTGCCCCACCGTACATCGCTGCTTGCTGTTTTCGCATCTTGATCAATGCTTCACCAAGGCAAACCTGTTACACGCTTTGTCCGTATCGCCAGGGCACATGCTGCCACCATCCGTCATTTCCTGATACCCACTTATTACTTCCGCCATCCCTCCCGGATATCAGCAGCCATAAACTTCCTGAAGAATTCCACGAAGCCATCCCCCATAGCCAGCCGGTTCAACTCATCCTCACCCAATTCATAAAAATATTTCCCCGTTGCTATGTCAACCGAAAGACTGTCAATAGGAAAACCCTTATGCAGGACTTTGGAATATGGGTTGGCAGTAATTAGAAAAGCCTTGCTCATCAGACTTTCATCCATACATTCATAGACATGTTCCCTGTCCACAACCAGACAAATGGCATTATGATATCTGGCCTTCAAATTCCCATATTTCTTCGCAAGCCCTGTATAGTATTCCAGCATTTCCTCATCATTAAGATATTTTCCATTGACAGTTCTCACATGAACACCTGGCTGTACCTCATCAGGAAGACCTTCAAAATATAAACCGGAATCACAGGAGAACACAGGCATTTGATAAAAATCATAATAGGCCAATGCCTTCTGTCTTGCATTCTCCAATGGAGAATTCCCTGTCTCCGGTACCACAGGCGCCTCTCGTCCCATATCTTTCAAACTCAATATCTCTATAACTTCTTCCTCCACAGGAAGGTCTGCCAAAGCCCTCCTCATGGATTCCAACTTCGCAGAATTACCTGTACCATATAACAGTTTCATTATCCGTTTGCCTCTTTCTCATGTTCCCCAAATCCGATTCGTTCAGGCATCTCATCATTTGTAAGTACAGTATTTACCAGATTCATTTTTTATAATTGTTAAAGCTTGCATTATTGTAGCATAAACTTAAGCTTATGTAAATTATATCTGCCCAGATTCTGTCTTTAAGAACTTTCGCCCTCAGGGTAATCTTGAAAAAGATACTTGAATATGTTATGATAGGGTGGTCTGGAAAGCTCTTCTTCACTAAAAAAGCAGACAAAACAATTCATTATGGAGGATGAATAAAATGGACAGCGCGGACAAGGGAAACTGTTTTCCCTACACCATACGGAAGCTGACAACAAATGATATTGAGCAATATAATGCTTTGCTGCGCTATGCCTTCCAGGTTACCGAACAAGATCTGTCAGAAGCCGGATGGCAGGACGATGAGATTAAACAGTCCAAGTTCCCGGTGTTGGAACGGGCGGATATCCTGGGATGTTATGACAGAGAGACACTGGTCTCCCAATTTGCAGTATATCCGCTGGAAATGAATATTTACAATTCCGTATATTCCATTGGATTTATCACAAGCGTTTCCACCTATCCGGAATATTCAGGAAAAGGGATTATGTCGCGATTGATGAAGCAAAGCCTGGAGCATATGAAAGAAAAAGGGCAATCTCTGGCATTGCTTTATCCTTATTCCATTCCTTTATATCGTAAACATGGATGGGAAATTATATCTAATAAAATCTCATACACCATTAAAGACAGACAGATACCCTCAAAGATAAAAGTGCCGGGAAATGTACATCGCGTCGCCTGGGACAATGCGGATTTTATGGCTTTACATACGCGGTTCGCACAGCAGACACATGGCTGTCTGTTCCGCAACGGATTGGCCTGGGAGGAATATTGGCGTTGGGATTATGATGACACAATGGTTGCTGTCTATTATGATGTGAAAAATAAGCCTCTTGGGTATATGGTTTATTTAATCCGCAATGATGTCATGCACATCAAAGAGATGATTTACCTGAATAGGGAGGCCCAAAAAGGTCTATGGGAATACATTCATGCCCATGACTCCATGATTGATGAAGTAAGGGGAAATACCTATTTTAATGAGCCGGTTGCTTTTGATATGGAGGATGGTGATATCAAAGAAACCATACGACCTTATATTATGGGGCGAATCGTGGATATAGAGACATTTCTTGGGCAATATCGCTGTGAATCCTTAGAACAGGGCGTGTGTATTTCCATTACGATTACGGATACCATATTGGATTGGAATAACAGAACATTTCATGTTATGTTCCAAAACGGGGCATGTACCCTTGTAGACAAAAGCGCTGACTGCCATGTTTCCATGTCGGTTTCTACATTGACCACCCTGCTGCTGGGATATAAGACGGCAAAACAGCTTTGGCGCATGGAGCGCATTCAAGGAGACGACGTTTCAATTAAAAAGCTGGATGATGTCATTTTACATGAGGTACCATATGTTTCGGATTATATTTAAATTTCGCGAGGCAGCAAATAGCAACCTGAAGGAGGATATGAGACAAGAGATGACTAATGTAATGGAAGCAATAAAAAAACGCAGTTCTACCAGAGGATATATGGAAGCTCCCTTGACAGAGATGGAAACGAACCAGTTAATCCATGCAGGACTGCAGGCCCCTACAGCCGCAAACAAACAGGAAATCCATTTCACTATCTTGCAGGACAGCAACCCCATTCTAAAAGAATTGGAAGAAGAAAAGAACCGTCTCCGCGGCATTACTGCTCCGGAACACAATTTTTATTATGAAGCACCGGTGGTAGTGATTTTAAGCGCAGACAGCACATTCCGTTGGGGTACGCTTGACGCCGGCATTGCGGTGGAAAATATGGCGCTTGCGGCCGAAGAGCTGGGGCTGGGAAGCCTGATTATCGGCTGCATTTATGATGCTTTGATGGGAGAGAAAAAGGACTATTTTGCAAACGCTTTACGTTTCCCCGATAATTACGAATACAAAATTGCCATAGCATTCGGTCATAAGGCAGTTTCAAAAGAACCCCATACCTATAATGCAGATGCACAGATTACTTATCTGTAACACCTTTGCCCAAACCATTTCAGGATAAGTTCAAGGAAGAGGTACGCCTCATAAAAGGCGTACCTCTTTGTTGATTGCACAGATTGTTTTATCCACTCTTACTTTATTACCATCTCATATAAATAATTGTCCAGATATTTCTTTAACAACTGTTCTGCATCAAAGCCGGTACCATGATAAAATTCTTCCGCAATACCGCCGCCAATGGCACATAACGTATCCATATCGCAGGAAAGTGAATAAACATTCCTAAGAAATGACTCGTAATCTTCGCTCTCCAGAAAACATTCCACTGCCACCGGCACACTGCCCTGGCAGGTCACATCCCAACTATATTTATCCCTGTAGGCATCAAGCTTATATACCACACTATATGGATAGGATTCCTTAGGATATTGCGTCTTCACATAATCGTAGATTTCTGACTTTGAGGCGCCTGTCCTGGCCATATAAATGCACATTGCAGTTACAACAGCCCCTTTGATTCCTTCCGGATGATTATGGGTACAGTCAGCGGATTTCGTTGCCCATTCTATAATTTCCTGTTCTGTGTTGAAATGTTCGCCGATATAAGAACATCTCATTGCCGAACCGTTTCCGAAACTATGATACGCTTCCTGTTCATCATGATCTAACCATGTACGGAACATTCCTCCATAACCCGCCCTGCGGTATTTCCTGCCAAACATTCTATAAGAATCCGCAAAAGGAATATGGTTTATGACTGCTGATTTGGCAGCCAATGTCATTACCGTATCATCTGTAAATCGGCAATGTTCCGTAAAAAGTCTGCACTTCTTCCAATTCAAATCTTCCGGCCTCGCAAATTCATATTGGGACCCGGATATATCACCTAAGATTGCACCAATAATCGCCATTTTCTTTTCTCCTATTCCAATTCCCGCCTTAAGGAACCCACGCCTGGCTCCCACTGCTGTCTTCCAGTTTTGCTTCCGCTCCTTTGGCACACTTCCTGTTGGACTTACACCCAATTTACCAGCACATCCTCTCCGGGCCTGACAACGATATGCCTTTTTTCCTGTCCATATACAAGTGTCGTCTCCATTGTCCTGTCCGACCTCACTCGACAGGATACCAGTTTTCCTTTCTCCCATTCCAAATCGATTCTGCCACCGCCGCAAAGGACGATTCCCGCCAGTCGTCCCTTCGCCCATTGTCTGGGAAGAGCCGGCAGAAGCAATACTCTGTCCTCATCACTCTGCACCAGCATTTCGGCAATTGCTGCTGCCGCACCCAGATTGCCGTCTATCTGGAATGTATGTCCTTTTCCACGAGGATGTGTATCCATCAAATTAGGAAATGTAGACTGACTCCAAAGTTTCTGCAGATTCTGATACGCCTTTTCTCCATCTCCCAAACGGCTGTACAGATTCACAATCCAGGCACAGCTCCATCCCGTATGCCCGCCGCCATGAGCCAAACGACGCTCTAACGTCTTGGAAGCCGCCTCTGCTAACTCCGGTGTCTTGTCAACCGTAATCTGGTGAGAAGGGTGAAGTGCATACAACTGAGAAATATGCCGATGTCCCGGCTGCGCCTCATCATAATCTTCCATCCATTCCATAATCTGGCCATATTTCCCAATCTTTGTACCCGGAAGCCTCTGCAGGATTTTGCAGGTTTTCTCTGTCACTTCATCTTGCATCTCCAACACACGAGAAGCCTTCAAATACCCTTCCATCAAATCTCTCAGAATCTGATTATCCATGGAAGAACCGGCACAGACACATCCTCTCACTCCATCAGGCAAAATATAGGTATTCTCCGGCGATACCGACGGACAGGTTGCCAGTTTTCCGTCCACCTCTATCAAATAGTCATGAAAGAAGAGTACTGCATCCTTTAACAGAGGATACATCCTCTCAAGAAACGCCCTATCCTTTGTATACACATAATGGAGCCAAATATGGGTGCAAAGCCATGCACCACCCATCACCCAATATGTTGCGGGAATATAGATATCCTGCGGCGCACAGTCTCCCCACAAATCCGTATTGTGATGAGCGACAAATCCACGACAGCCATACATCCGTTTTGCTGTCTCTTTTCCCTTCTCCCACATCCGCAGTAAATGATCAAACAGCGGAAGATGACATTCCGGCAAGCCGCACATTTCCGCCGGCCAGTAATTCATTTCCGTGTTAATATTAATAGTAAATTTGGAATCCCAGGGCGGCTGCATCTCTTCGTTCCAAATTCCCTGCAAATTCGCCGGCAGACTTCCGGGGCGGCTGGAAGAAATCAATAAATATCTGCCATACTGGAAATAAAGAGCCGCAAACTCACTGTCAAATCCCTTCTCTTTCCCGTCCTCCATTCTCTTATCTATAGGAATACTTGCAGAACTTCCTTCCCCTCTCTCCACTGCCGGGCCTGCACCTTCTGCAGAAGCCACCTCCCCGGCTCCTTCCTCAAGCTCCAGCGTCACTCTGCCAAACAATGCCCCATAATCCTCTTCATGTTTTTCTTTCACACAAGCGTATCCATCACCACATGCCCTATCCAGCTTATCCTGCAATACCCTTTTCCAATCTTTTTCATAATAAGAAGTCTCGCAGCCAATATAGAGAGTCAACTCCTTTGCCCCCCTCACCAGCAAATGCTCCCCCAATACCTTGACCTCTCCTTCCACAGTCTGCGCCCGTACTGCTGCCAGAAATGAGACCCCGCCATCTCCCAGCGTCGCATCCATATAGATTGTCCGCTCGTCCAACTTCCCTGTATGATCATAAAATTTTGCCCGCCGCAGCAAAGCATCCAGAGAAATTGTTCCTCCTTCCGCCTCCATATGGACAGCAATGATACCATGAGGATAGGAAGCCAGATATTCCTTGCGGATTTTTCTCTCCGGAACCGTATAGATTTCCGTCACAATTCCTTTTTCCAAATCCAGCTCCCGCCGATAATCAGACAATTCTACACCCGTTTCATGAAATGTCAACTCCATATTCCCTAATGGCTGGTAAGGCCGCTCACCTCTGGGTGTTCCGGAAAAGGTATATCTGAGCATATTCTCGGCCTCCGGAATCTTTCCTGACAGAATCAGTGCCCTAACCTCTTCCAAATGTGACTTCGCATCCGGATTGATACGGTCAATATGCCCCCCATACCAAATACTGTCCTGATTCAACTGAAGGATCTCACTCTTTCCTCCGCCAAATACCATGGCCCCCAAACGCCCATTTCCAATAGGCAACGCCTGACTCCACGTTTCCGCTGGTTTATCAAACCATAACATTCCCATGTTTCTTCTCCTTATATTCTTTATTCTAATAGTTGATTGCGAAACCTTGAAAGCTGCACAAATACCAGATGTGCTGCGGCCGCATTTAACTAATAACTATTATTACACGAATGCTAAATATTGTCCATTTCATTTGGGCTAAGGGACATATTCCACCCATACACTTCTATCTGGCTCAAGGCTGGAAACGGCGAAGGGTCATCCGCTTTGATCAGGCGGCCAAGCTCCACCCACTCTGTCTCTTTCTCCGGAAATGCAAGCACATGCGCCTTTGTTGATTTTTCCAACGGAAAATCCAAAGTACTTCCATCAGAAAATTGTAATGTAACCTGTACCCACCAGTTATCGTGAGGAAAATCAGAGCGTGTATACAACACTACTTTGTTCGTTCTTATTTTCCTGCCGAAATCCACTTTTAAAACCGCATCATCCTGCCGATTAATGCCCCATGACTGATAAGGCCATGAACCATGGGACAGATTCGCCCGTACACCGTCTATGGCATTCCTGGCCGCAAATGTCGCCTCCCCTCTTGTCTCCACATTGGCGGACGCATGGGGAAAACACGGCACATCCATCCGCTGGTCTGCCGGATTTAATGCCAGATTGCGATAACATTCTACTTCTTCCGCACTTGCCAGTTCCGCATACAGATAATGCCTGTCACCATAAAATGCTTTGGGAGAATAGCTTATACGCTGGTCTCCAAAAGGAATCTCATAGGAAACCTCCCCTGTCAGATACACAAACGCAGCTCCCAGCCCGTCATCCACCTGCCAGTTCAGATAAACAGGATACTCCGATGATACCAAATAAATCCTGTCGCCCTCCTGAAAGTGATGTTTACACACCAAATCCACAAAATTTTCTCCGCTGCTGGCAGCGATAATATTCCCTTCCCTGTCAACCACCTGTAATGTCAATCCTGCCATATGTACCACCTTGCCTTCCCATAGCCTGCCGACTATTATATGTATGAGTGCATCATCATACATTGCATGTTATTGCATTGCCTCACATCTAATGGTATTATAACAAAGACCTCTATGTAAATCAATGAACACCGCATACTTTCCGAAAGGCGAATCCTTCTTCTGCTATGCTTTTTCCAAAGTCATAATGCCTTCATCAGTAAAAACCTTTTTAATCGCCTCTTGATAATCATCATAACTCATTCGTGTGTCCTTATACTTTTTAGATATTTCTCTGCATTTTTTTACTACATTCATCTGTACAGTATTTTTATCTGGAGCAATCACATCCAACCGCTTTATCTGATTTAAATATATTCCCTTTTGAGCCAATCCGTGTGCTTCCACTTGAATGACATCATTGATCGCTTCCAAATAGTATCTTAAATAGTTTGAATCCAAGAGTTTTCTATCAGGTTTTATTACTGCCACACTTCTCTGAAACGTAATATTTTTTAACTTTTTGGTTACTACAGCTGTTCTTCCTATTGCCCCTACAATAGTTAATAAAACATCGCCTTCCTGCACTTGAGTTCTTTTATCTTCCCTTTCAAAATCACCTGCAGTTAAATACCTTGCCTGGTCAAAATTTACTTCTCCATCCACAATGTTCCTCGAACTGAGCATCATATAGTTACTATGCTCTACTCCAACTGGAGGATTGTGACTTCCATCTGTTATATGAATGCACAATGATTCCAATTTGCAAAGTGAATACCGTGATTTTATGATATACTTATCTTTTACAGTTACAGATATTTTTTTATTAAAAACCACTTCTTCAAAATCAATCATATCTTCAAGGGATTGATAACTCGTATATTTCTTAATGTCATCTGGTAATGGCAATTCTTCCTGCCCAAAATTTTTCTTGATATAATAATTTATTTTTGAAGGATCTTCGTAATTTAATGAATTCACCAGCGGCGTCACAATCTCATTAATTCCTTGATTTATACTCAGAAAACTATCCTCATCTTCAACCTTAACTCCTATATAATGTATTCCTTCTTTGCCTTTTGCCCCGCTCCACTCATAACCAAGAAATTTCTTTTCTATTTTTCCTTGCTTATTCGTAGGACAATTTACAATTAATACCTTTCCATTGTTCTTTGCCAAAATATATGTTTTCAGCTTTTCCTTTTCTATTTCTTTCATATAGGACAGCTTCCGCCTTACTATTTCTTCTTCCTGTTTATCTTGTGACATTTCCGAAAATTTATCACTATTTCTGAATCTTATAATATCTGCCTGCTTCTCAAATACATTTTCATACTCTTCCCAGAGATCATTTTCAAAACTCCCATTAAGAAAACGCCTATACGCATTTACATCAAACCCTACATAATCACAATATTCTTCTATATAATACGCATCTTCAAATACTACATCTTTCTGTGTATTGCCAACAAACCAGGAATCCACTCTATTTTTGATATGCTCAGAAAGTTTTGGGTTCTCATCTCTCTTCCTTGCAAAAATAACAACCGTCTTCGTCCCTGTTTTGCCAAAAACTCCGCTTCCAAACGATACAATCGATTTAATATCAAAATTTTCAATTAATATTTCTCTCATACGTTGGTATACACCATTGACTTTATCTAATACTGTTGATGGAAATATTAACGCCATAACTCCGCCGGGTGCCAAAAGATATTCTGCTTTTTCCATAAAAAAAGCTTCTACAGCATTATTCGTCGAATAACTCTTCGCATCAATACATTTTAAAAGTGAATATCTCATGCGTTCTTCATTAGATAACGTTTCCAAAAATCCTTTCACACTATACGGCGGGTTAGAAATAAGAACATCAAAAGAACCTTCCGCAATCTTTTTTGAATAGGCCAGAGTATCTGCATACTGTATCTGTATACTATCCTGGCCATACATAAAAGCAGATACCTTAGCAACCTTTGATAATCTGTATTCTTTCTCAATTCCAACTATATTGGCACAATACTCCTGATATCTTTGCATATCAATGTGCTTTTTCATCTGAATTGCATACTCGTTCAAAAAATGACCTGCTCCACAAGCATAATCAATTACCTTGGGAATCTTCTGCAAATCAGAATTGATTTCTTCTAAAGGTAATGATGACACTATAAATTTAGCAATGGGGATCGGTGTAAAAAACTGTCCTTCGCTTTGCTTTACCCCATCATCAAGAAACCCCTCAAATAAATCTCCTAAAAACTGATTTTCTTCTTCCGAAGTCAGTTTACAGTCTTGCAGCATTTGAATGATTTTTAATAATACTTCCATATTTTTAAAAAACAGCGCTTCATTATGAACATCCAAAAAAGCAAAGTCATTATTGGTAAAAAATTTCAATTGACGAAAATAATCTAATATTGTGTTCTCCGTAGCGTCTGGATCATTCTTAAAGAAACGAAAAGCATTTTTTATTTCTGCATTATCAATGTATGTTACCTCTTCACCTAAAAATTTTTCCATTCCAATTTTGTATAGTTTCTGAATTCTATCTTGTAGGCTATAATAGTTATCAAACGCAATCCCCTTCCAATAAAATTGCAAGTCATCTGGATTTATTGATTCATCCACTATTTTTGCCAAAAATAAATTAACCAATTTATCAAAAGCGTTTTCATGACCTGCTATATTATGCTGTCTCAGAATGGTTGCGAACTCATTGTATTTTGATCTGATATCTTCTTTTCCCAGTACCTTAAGATCCTCTATACTAACTTTACTTTTTCCTATTTGATATGGTTCAATATTATCTTCAAAAATCCCAAACGTATCATATGCTTGTCTATACGTTTCTGTCCAAGCCTCATACAATTGTTCAACATCATCCGCCACATCAGAATATGCCTTAGGATTTTTTATTGTCTTTAAATATTCCTCATTATCAATAAGTGAAACAATTTTATTAAGATATGCTACTGTATGCGTTCCCTGGTCATATTCTGTTGTATATAGACACAAATATTTCGTTGCTCTCTTCTGCTGTGCATACGAAAACAGTTGTCCCCCATCATATTGCATTTTTTTCCATTCACGCTCATATTCATCACCGGCAGTCTTACATTCAATTATCATCAATGTCTTTCCGTTATTATCAGACACCATTATATCCGCCCATCCACCGCTTGCGCCACGTCCGACCTTAAATTTAGGCTCCAGTGTAATATGCGCAGGATTATATCCCTTTTTTAACAATCTGCATACGCAATCAAGTTCAACAAAATTCTCATCATTCTCAAAATTACAGGTTGTATATCGGCAAATCGTAAGTCCCTTTTCTTCTGGATATTCTATACTATTTGTCTCCATATTTACCCGGACATAACAATCATGGGTTTCAAAATACCGCTCATATATATTTCCGCTTTTCACAAATTCGATATCTGTCAAAAAACTATCTAATGTATCCTTATTAAGCATTTATATCCGCTCCTCTTTTTATAGTATGGCCAATTACTTCATCTGTTTCTTTCATGCCGTCCATCTGATAAACTCACTACTTAAGCATGTATTTCGAGCCTTACATTCTGTTTTAATATCGTGTGATTTGCCATACAGTAATGCTGAATTATTACCATTGCTCCCTGCTTTGAATTATTTGAAAGACCTTGATACGGCAATTCAATCATATCACATTTAAAACTCTTCTGTCATACCTGGGCAGCTCCACCGCAAATGTCGTCACCTCATTTTCGCTGTCTGCGGTAATGGTGCCTTCATGAAGTGTCACAATTTCTCTTGCAATGGCAAGCCCCAATCCGGCGCCGCCGGTATTGGTACTTCTGGCCTCATCCAACCGGAAAAATTTTTCAAAGATGGAATCCAATTTCTGCCGCGGAATGGTCCGCCCCCGATTGGAGAAGACAATCCGGGCCTTGTCCCCATTTATCCCGCATTTCACAACAATTTCCGTATCCGGATAACTGTATGCTATGGCATTTTTCAAGATATTGTGAAATACCCTTGCCAACTTTTCTCTATCAGCATACACTATGACATCTACCCCCGCCGAACCACAATTGTTTTGACCTGTTCCGCTCTTCCAGGCAAAAGCATCGCCATCCCTTATTCCTTCAGAGGGCAATTCCAGCCTTATCGTATTCCCATGTGAATTTAGCAGTGGATAAAACTCATCTGTCATCTGTATCAGCAGAAAACTAAGATCCACCGCCTCCTTTTCCAACACAATCTGCTGAAGATTATATCGGGTAATCTCGAAAAATTCATTGATCAGTTTTTCCAACTGCAATGCCTTCTCCAGTGTAATATGCACATACTTTTCCCTATGTTCCGCAGGCAGGTCGGGGTCTTCTTCCAAGAGGCTCAAGTATCCCACCACAGAAGTCAGCGGTGTTTTCAGATCATGTGCCAAATAAGTAATCAAATCATTTTTCCTGCTTGCTTCTTCTTTCAAAATTTGTTCATGCCGCTGCATAGAGGCCTTAATCTCTGCCATCTGCACCGATATCTCCGCATATTCACTGGGAAATACTTCTGATGCCTCTCTGTCATGCCGCATATAATCTCCTATCATCTTCCCTGTTGTCCGAATTACTTTTCTTTCCTGCCTGGCCGCATATAAAATGGACACCAGTCTGACAGCAAGAAGCCATGTCAACACAATCACTATGAATCCCTTCAACAGCAGATCTTTTACCTTCCACCAACGCACACTTCTGTCATAATAACCGGTAACACCGTCCCTGATTTCCACCCACTGGCGCAATATATAATTCTTTTCAAACCAATCCACTACAAAACCATTCATCACCTGATCAAATAACAGATAAATCATCCTGCACAGCCAGAATCCTCCTATGATGATCATCACCGTCACTACCAGGCGCCCAATCCTTGTACTAACCTTCAATCTTGTATCCACACCCCCAAACTGTCTTGATATATTTAGGATGTTCAAAGGAGTCCCCCATTTTTTCCCGTAAATGCCGCACATGTACCGTTATGGTATTGTTATTCTTGGTATAATACTCTTCCTCCCAGATTAGATGAAACAGCTCTTCCGCGCTGACCACCTCTCCCTTGCGCTGACACAGGATACGAAGAATAGCGAATTCCGTCGGTGTCAGGCTCAATGGTTTCTCATTCAAAAGGCACTCATGTGTCTTACTATTCAGAACCAATCCTGAGACTTCAAGCACATCTCCCTGCTCTCCTCCAGTGTTATATCTCTTATACCGACGCAGCTGTGCTTTTACCCTGGCCACCAGTTCCAGCGGCAGAAACGGCTTCGTCATATAATCATCCGCCCCCAGTGCCAGACCGGTAATCTTGTCCGTCTCTTCCCCTTTTGCCGTCAGCATAATAATCGGATAATTATGTTTCTCTCTGATTCTGCGGCAGATTTCCAACCCGTTTACCCCCGGCAGCATAATATCCAGGATTGCCAGTTCCGGCTGGTTAGAAAGCGCTGCCCCCATTGCCTCCGTTCCGTCATAATATTTCAGTACCTCAAAGCCATCATTTTCCAGATACAATGCCACAAGGTCCGCAATTTCCTTCTCATCTTCCGCAATCAATATTTTTTCCGTCATATTTCTGCCTTTCGCATTTATCATGAATTACATTCCAAGTATTAATTCTATTTTCTCATAAATACAAGGACATAAGGTTAATTTTTTCTTAAGATGTTTTGGATAAACTTTATCCAATCTATATGGCCTGCTTCGCCCTGGTTTGGTCAACGTAATCTCACTACGCCACCCAAATCAGAGCTTGCATCCTACAAATTGTGACGCACATCTGGGAGAAAACCGCTTTCAAACACGTCTCAAACAAATGTCTCGCCCGACATTCCTCTCCGGTATCATAACTCCCCGTGTACCTGGCTGTGCTGCCATACAAAAAGCAAGAAAGTTCTTTGATACACACATGCTTCTCTATGACCTGCTGCGCAAAAAATCCAGGACTTCTGTAAATTCCATTCCATGGGAGGCTTTGATCAATACAGTACTTCCTTCCGGTATCAATTCATCTATATGAGAAGAAAGCCTCTCCAGCAATGCCTGCCTGTGTGGGAAATACATGATCACAGGCTGTTGAGATTCTTCCCCTGCCCGCGAACCGGAAGACGGTTCGGCTCCCTCAGCTTTGCTATTTTCTACTTTGTTGTTTTCTGCAGTGTTGTTTTCCACAGTGTTGTTTTCTGCCTTGTTGCTCCCCGCTTTTTTCACCTCATCCATGGCTGCCTGGAACATATGCTGAGAAGCCTCGCCGACACAAATAATATGATCTATGCCCGCTTCCACCGCATGAATGCCCATTTGTCCATGCAGTTTATCATAATCCTCTCCCAGATTAAACATATCCCCCAGAATCGCAACCTTTTTTGTTTCGGCCAGGGCAAGCAAATCAATGGCCGCACGCATGGATTCCGGATTCGCATTATAACAGTCATCCACCAAAGTATATTGCGGCAGGCGAATAATATTAGTGCGGCCGCCCACCGCGCCAACTCTGGCAATGCCCGCCCGAATCTCATCACCAGTCAATCCGAACAGCCCCGCAACACAAGCGGCAGCAGCAGCATTCAGCACCATATGAATCCCTGGCTGCGGCACATGAATCGGCACTCTGACAGAAGGTGTCTCCCCGGCCTTCTCACATGCCGGCTGCTCCTTTGCTCCATTAATTGACGCCGCTACCCGTCCTTCCAGCCGCAATATGGCATCACTGCCCTCCAGACCATGACAGACAATTTCCTCCGCCACTACTTCTTCCAAAGGATTTTCTCCCAATCCAAAGAAATGCGGCTTATGTCCTTTGATTTCCTTCAACGTGCTTAACTTATCGTCCTCACCATTGAAACAGATTTCTCCATCCTCTGCCATAAAATCAAAAATCTCTGATTTTGCCTTCAAAATACCATCCCGGCTCTTCAAATCCTTCAAATGGCTCTGACCGATATTGGTGATCACACACACATTCGGCCTGGCCATTTTGCTCAACCGATGCATTTCGCCAAAATCACTGATTCCCATTTCCACTACTGCCACTTCATGCTCATCCCGGATACGCAGTAAAGTCAGCGGCACTCCGATTTCATTGTTATAATTGCCTTCCGTCTTAAGCACCCGATATCGTTCCGCCAGCACTCCCGCAATAAATTCTTTGGTAGTGGTCTTGCCTGAACTGCCCGTAAGCCCCACAATCTTCGTATGCAGTTTTTTCCGATAGGCTTCTCCAATTTCCTTCAATGCCTGTAAGGTGTCTTCTACCAACACATAGCTGCCCCACTCCGAAGCTTTGCATCCATGTTCCGTTTCCACTTGTTCCGGCGTTTTCTGCGTCACTGCCAGAATCCCTCCCTGGGCAAACACCGGCACAATAAACCTATGCCCATCCACCTGTTCTCCCACAGTGGCGATAAATACCCCGCCAGCTTCCACTTTTCTGGAATCCACATCCACAGAACTGACACAACTGTTAACACTTGCTTTATCTCCCTGCAACACCAACTTTCCCCCACATGCCGCAGCAATTTCTCCCAAAGTTAAATTCATCATATCCTGATATACCTTTCTATTGTTGTAATGTAATTTTTGCAGTCTTTTTTAATCTTGTTGTTGCTGTCTTTTTGCGTTTTGCTTTTGCTGTCTTTCTTACAATCTTGCCTTTGCTGTCTTTCTTATACTCTTGCTTTTGCTGTCTTTCTTACACTCTTACTTTTGCTGTCTTTCTTACATTTTTGGGCATCTTTCTTACAATCTTGCTTTTATTTTTTTCACATAGCATATGAAATCAAGACGACAATGCACCCTGTAAAATTCTTTCGCAGAGCTGTTCAAAATTCATCCCGGCGGCGGCAGCTTCCTGGGGCAATAGCGAAATAGGTGTCATGCCCGGCAGCGTATTTGCCTCAAGGCAGAACACTTCCCCTTCCCCGCTCATTACGAAATCCATCCTTGCGTAACTTTTCAGCCTGAGAACACGGAATACCTGCTCTGCGATTTCCTGCATTTCACGGCTTTTATCCGATGCAACCTGAGCCGGACAGGTTTCCACAGTACTGCCCGCCTGATATTTATTCCTGTAATCGTAAAACCCTTCCTTCGGTGCCATCTCTATCACCGGAAGCGCCTTCCCATCCATGACACCAACAGAAAACTCCCGTCCCTTTATGTATTTCTCCACAATCACTTCATCACTATAGCAAAAAGCCTCCTCCTTGGCTGCCTGGTACTCTTCATCATTACCGGCAATGCACACGCCTACACTGGAACCGCTGCAGCAGGCCTTTACAATACAGGGATAGGGAACTTTTTTCTCCTCCTTTTCTCCTTTTTTCACCCTGATTCCTGCGGGTGTCGGTATGCCGCAGGCCTTGAACAAATCTTTTGTAATCCCCTTGTCCATGGCCAGAACCGACCCCACCATATCCGCACCCGTGTAAGGAATCCCCAACAACTCAAAACATGCCTGAAGTCTGCCATCCTCTCCGCCCACACCATGCAGTGCCAAAAACACACAGTCTGCACTTTGACAAATCGCCAGCACATTGGGGCCAAAAAAGCTTTTGCCCCCATCTGCCCGCAATGCCCTGATCGCCTTCATGTCCGGATTCTTCTCACCCACAGCACCTATCTGCGCTGCCCAATCTTCCTCCCGTTCAAAAATACCTCTTGTATCTCCTTCATACCCCAGATACACATCCAGAAGAATTGCCTGATGCCCATTCTTCCTCAACGCTTTATAGATCATGCTGCCGGAACTCAGGGATACCTCTCTCTCCGCACTGATTCCTCCTGCCAATACCACTATTTTCATTGAAATATCAATCCCTTCAAAAGGTTTCCTCTATTGATTTTATTCAATGCAGAATTGTCACATGAATTTATTTTAGCATATTCGGCCTGTACTGCAAGACCAATTTCTATTTCATTTCTGGTTTTCCTTCTTCCGCTTTTCTTTCCCCTTTCTCCCTTCTCTCACTTATATCCCCTCTTTCTCTCTCCTTCACTCCCTCTTTCCTTCTCTCACTTACATCTCCTCTTTCTCTCTCCTTCACTCCCTCTTTTCTTGTCTGCTTTCATCTCCTCTTTCTCTCTCCTTCACTCCCTCTTTTCTTGTCTGCTTTCATCTCCT
>CAMWLE010000022.1 GCA_947175015.1 uncultured bacterium | reverse complement strand
AACAAACAATAAGAAATATTACTTCTGTAATCGTCACAAACACAATTATACCCAAAAATTAATAATAACGCAATTATAACAATACGAATAAGACGATTATGTGTAATCAGCATAATCAACATACCTATTGCTATAAAAAAGGCTACAAATCCAATTATCTTCCTCATGACACACCGGAATCCATTTCATCACTTTATTTATATGCTCGGAACATATAAATATTGCCAGTCCATGATCTGCTTCCGGTAAGAAAACAACGATCACAGCGGACTACTCAGATTCCTCATTTGACTGCTTCTCTGGGAATGCAATATCCACCACTTCCGCATCAGATATGTCATTCTCTTTATTCACATCTTCCTTATTTTTATCAGATTTGGTAAATTTGTCCACAATATCCGGAATCATATCAAGCACCTTGGTAATCGCATCCTGATTCTTGATATTTACCAACTTGACAGCACCATCCTTGATAACAAGCACTGCACTGGGAGTCATTTTCCCCCCTAAGCCGCCTGCACCGGAAGCAGATTCCGAATTGTCGCTGCCTGATTTATTCGCTTTGCTGCCTGCACCGGCTCCCACACCAAAACTAACATCTACCAGCGGCAAGATTATCGTATCCCCGATTTTAGTTGCCTCTCCCACCACTGTCTTGGTGGACAAAACAGTGTCCATTCCCTTTAAGAGAGATTCCACCACTCCCTGAAACTGATTTTCTCTGTTCTCCATTTTTCCTCCATTCTGCGCTTTGCCGCGCAAACTATACTTTCAATTTTTTCAGAAATTTTCGTAGCTTTTTATCAAGAAGCAATTTGCATCCGTTCCACACCAAAACCCAAATGGTGATATGCCCGGACACATCCACTTCTCCCTGGAAAACTGCCTGCTCAAAATCAGGCGTCACCAAAATGCTTATCCCCATAACAGAAGATACTATACAGTATGCCCCATAAAGATAACCTGTTGTATCCGGAGATCCGGTGCCAAATAAGATATCTGCCTTTATGTGCCTTGGTCGGACATGCTTCCATATCTTTCCGCTTCTGAATAAAGCATACTGAAAAATCTGTTTTGTTTCTTCCTCCTTCAGGAGTTCTATATAATATGATATATTTTTCCAAATCTTTTTTATTTTATCATATATCCTGTAAATTGTGTACTTTATCTTATGAAATTTAAGAAAAATCTTACCAATGCCCTTTGCCCTGTTATTCTCTTCTGACGAATCTAAAGCTTCTGCAGCCTCCTCTCCCACACTGTCTGCATCCGCTCCAGCCATATCTAAGTCAGTTGCTCCTATCCCCTCCTCTTTTTTGCTGATGGTCTCTATCCCGTCCTCACTTTTACTATTACTCTCTATACTGTCCTCTTTTTTGCTGTCGCTCTCTATCCCGTCTGCTCTTATGCAGTCGCTCTTCATAGCGTCTGTCATTTTGCTATCGTTTCTGATACCTTGTTCCACAGCAGATTCTGCTGCAATTGTATTTTTTTCTCTTGTTACTTTCTTTTCTTTTGTTATATCTTTTACTTTTGTTGTATTTTTTACTTTTGTTGGATTCTTTTCTTTTTTTGTTTTCGTTGCTCTATGTGCTTTCTTTTTTGTCTCACCAAATACCCGTTCTTCCTTTGGCATACCATCTCCGGGAATGGCCGCATCAAATAGAGTAAAACATAACGCCTTGACAGTCAAATGCCCCCATTCCGGATAACTGTATCTTGCCCGTAAGAGTCCAAATAGCCATTTTACTTTTGCCGAACATCGAATCCCGTCCTCATCTTTTTTACCATAGATGCGATATGTTACAGGAAAAAACAGCACCAGAAACACAATTGTCAGAAACACTGCCAGCAGTACCAACAGAATAATACCCAGTACAGCCAAAATCTGTAATATCATATCTAACATCGCAGATACTCCTTCAATTCACAATCTCCTCTGACACGCAGACAATCCTCAACCATTTTTTCCACTAATACCACCGCCTCCTGCCAATCATCCGCGATTCCCACAATATATGGCGGATTCTCCTGATAATATTTCCATGAAAGCTGTTTTGCATCATATATCTCCAACTGATCAGAAGCATTACGAGAAATAGAAATCAAGAATACACCGGAAAAAAAAGGCCTGGTTTCCAGTTTTTTCTTTATTTTATCCAATTTTTTTTCTTTGATGCCTTCTCCCAAGTATAATTCAGGGCGATACTTCAGTTTTATAGCCATACATGAATTCCTTTACTGATGATTGCAGCGCATTTATTTTTGTGTTACATTTTACAAAATCTGCCTGGTACGTATGAAGTGATTATATCACATAATCTTGTTTTTGTAATCTAAAAATTACAAGTGTTTAAAAGGTTTCCAAGACAACACGCTCGAAAGCATGATTTATTTGTATAGTAAATACAGCCGAAAATATTAATAATATTTTCGGCTGCCCCATAAATGATTCCTTTTCAGCTCCTGATATTCATCATATGCCCTTTCCAAAATCTGTTTTTCATTCGCAAATTTCAATAAGTGATATGCCTCATGATACTTGTAAAAGCCAGAATCCACAAAATATTCTTCCTTTTGCGGTGTGCTGTAATAACTGTCCGCCATCATCAGGTACCAGTGTACTTCCTTCTCCACAACATCCTCAGGAATGTTAAAAGTATACTCACTTTTACCGATGTACTTAATAATGGTAGCCTTCGCTCCCGATTCCTCCAACACCTCACGCAAAGCAGTATCCTTATACTCTTCTCCCTGCTCCACTGTGCCTTTGGGCAAAACCCATCCATCATACTTATTCTTATAATTCTTGTACAACAGAAGTATCTTTCCGCGGAAAATTACCACACCACCACAGCTAGTCGCCTCTAACATCACGATTCCTCCGTCACTGTTTCGCCTGATTGGTGCGTTGCATAAAACACCTCGCGGTGGTCAATTGTCTGTATTGCATAATAAAAACAGTATAGTCCAAACTTTCATGAAGTGCAAGTCCTATTTTTTCTGATTAAAATATGCATCAAAAATTCTCCTGGCAATGGGAACAGCATAATCGCCTCCGCTCCCGGCGCCCTCTACAATAATCGTGACACAGATTTCAGGGTTATCCACTGGTGCAAATCCGGTAAACCATGCGTGGCTGTCTCCATTGTCATTATATTCAGCAGACCCCGTTTTCCCAGCAGCACTATATTCACGCCCTGAAAGATTCGTAGCTGTTCCGCTCTCCACAACTGCTGTCATCAATTCCTTCAAGATTGTAGATTCTTCCGCACTGAGTAAACGCCCATAGCTGTCCGGCTGAAAAGATTTTACCACATTGCCCGCATCGTTCTCCACATGATCAATTACATAGGGTTTCATCAATATCCCTCCGTTGGCAATGGCACTGGTAATCATATTCAAATGAATCGGCGTTATCTGTGTCTTACCCTGCCCTATGGAGGTCTGCATCATATCGGCATCCGGCATTTCCTCGGATACTGCAGTGCTGCTCCGATTGTACGTCAAGGTCAGCGGAAGCGGCTCGTCAAACAATAATCCCTTTAAAGTATCTGCAAATTTCCCCCGATCTAATCCCATCCCAATATTGGCAAATGAAGAATTACATGACTTTGCAAATGAACGTTCAAAGTCAACCGTTCCATGATTTGTCCCATGATAACAGCTAATACGATTGCTTCCGGACTTATAATAACCTACACATTGAAAAGAATACCCTTGATAGGTGTCCGGATTTTCTCTTATATATTCCAGGGCAGTTACAATCTTAAAAGTAGAACCCGGCGGATAAAGTCCCTGACTGGCCCTGTTTAAAAGTACGGTGCTGTTTTCATCCTCAATTAAAGAATCCCAAATATCCTCGATTTTATTGGGATCAAAGTTCGGATGGGATACCATTGCAAGCAGCTTTCCGGTGGAAACTTCCGTCACCACAATGGCCCCCTTATATATATCCAGTTGGGAATCTGCCACCTGCTGTAACTGTACATCCAATGTAGTATAGACCGTATCACCCGGATTTTTGACCCCTGCCATATCATTGGCGGCTTTATTGCTCAGTGACGTGTTGGTATTAATCAAATAATAATTGGCAAGCGCTTCCACCCCCATCCGCCCCTTTGTAGAATATCCTACAACATGGGAAAATAAATTGGCAAAGGGATATACCCTTGTCTCGTTTTGCTCATCATCTACCACAGTCTCGGCAAGAACTTCACCATTGCGATCTAAAATGGTGCCTCGATAATTCCGGGAGAGGAGAATTTCCTGCCTGGAATTATAACTGTTATTAATCATCTCCTGCTCGCTGGTAGCAGTAAAATATGCCAGATAACCGATCATCACTAAAAATAGAACTGAAAAAAATCCCCCTGTCAAAAGAATCTCACGCCTGTTTGCTGCTCTGGATTTCTTCTTTGCATTTTCCTTCTTCTGATGCTCCTGTTCCCCTGTATTGCCCTGTAGTTGCAGCCCCTCCTGTTGTTCCGACCATTGACGATTTTCCTGTGTCTGTTTCTCCTGCTCTATTTCCTGTTTTGCTGACATGATACTTCTCCTTTTCCTGCTGTAATCTGATATAAATTCCCTGAATCAGGAAAAACATGATCATTGTTACCATCGCGGAGCTGCCTCCATAACTGATAAATGGCAATGTCACCCCAGTCAGAGGAATGAACTTCATACCACCTCCAATGGTCAAAAATATCTGAAAAATATACATAATCCCAATTCCGTAGACAATCAACTGATAAAACCGGTCTTTGATCTGTAATGCCATTTTCATCATATTCAGAAAACAAACAAGCATCAGTAACATAAGACAAATTCCAAAAATCACCCCCAACTCTTCGCACACTGAGGAAAAGATAAAATCCTGCTCCACCAGAGGAATCGCCACTGGATTTCCTTTCAATAATCCCATTCCGAACCAACTGCCGCTTCCAATAGCAAAAAGGGACTGCGTAATGGCATACCCCTTAGAATCAATATATTCCCATGGAGTCCGCCATGCAAGCACACGTGTACGAACATGGGCAAACAACTGGTATGCCACCCATGCGGCACCGCTGCCGCCAACAGCTCCGGCCAACAGATACAGATAATTTCTTGTGGCGGCAAATACCATAAACACATACCCAACGAAAAAGATCAAAGCACTACCCAAATCCTTTGACAGTACCAGAATAACCACATGTATCCCTGCAATAACCGCCGTCAACGCCACTCGCCAAAAATCCACCCTTTCCCACAGGGCGGCCGCCAGGAAGAAAATAAAAGCAATCTTGACAAATTCTGAAGGCTGAAAAGTAACGTTTCCAAAAGCGAAACTGATTGTAAAACTAATCTTCGATCCATAAGTCACTTCCCCCAGAACAAGTACAGTTCCGAGCAGTACAATTCCCACACTTCCATAAAGCCAGGTCAATTTTCTCCAGAAACGGATTTTGGATAATATCCAGGGAATCAACAAAGAAACTGCCAGTGAGGCCAACACAATGATATATTGTCTGATAGCTCTGTCAAAAGAGATTCTGGAAATAATACAAATCCCCACTCCCAACATCATACACATATTGTTCAATAACAGTCTGTTGCACTGGTCATATATGGCGGGCACTATCACTGCTGCTGCCAATAAAAACACCTGCACAAACCCATAGAGAAATACATATTCCCAATCCTTGCTTACCAGCGCTAAATCCACAAACATCAATAGCTGTATCACAAACATGATAAGATTCTGCAAGGCATATAATATCCTTTTCTTTTCCAGCTTATCCAGCAAGCATAAAAAGCTGCATAAAACGTATATTATCATCAGAACTACAATAACATATCTGGAAATCTCTGTAATATATTCCTTCATGAAATCATTCCTTTGTTATACTTCAAGTGTCCCTTTTCAAACGTTCGCCTCATGCAACGGCCAGGCAATTATTCTACACCACGCTTTTCATGACCCGTGGTAGCCGTATATTTCCCCTGGGGCAATGGCGCACCGCTCAAAAAGGCATCCAGCAGACGTTTTACTTCCTCCGCCGTTTCCAGTGTAAAATCCATACGCAGATCCACGCATTCCTTCCATTTCGGTATTTCGGAATATAAGGAAAACGGCACGCTGTTGTATATTACATTCATACAATGCAGACAATTTATCTTCACCGGGAACTCCATACGGTACTTGTCTTTCAGTATTCCGTAGTCTTCCTCTCTGTCCTTCCCGGAAGACTTACTCTGCCCATCTCTTAGAGATTTATCATTGAGAGACACAGGTGAACTCTTCATTTGTCCCTTCAAATTCCCTCTGTTCTTTTTACATAATCCCATTGTCTGGTACAGGCAATTTGCCGCGATCATCATGGGTATTCTGCTGTAAACAATTTTCTCGCAAGGCAGTCCAAGAGAATGCAGAAGTCTCCGCTGTTCAGAAGCCTTCAATTCATATGGCAGGCAAAACCCTTCTGACAGTGAACTTATTTCCCGTCCTGCAGATACATTCCACACGTATACCCCTGCATCCACTCTGCACGACAATGCTTTTCCCTTTTGATGAATAAATCCCAATCCATCCATGGAACGCGCCAGGAATCCATGGAAAACATTGCTTTTCACCACTTTTTCATAAAGCACTTCCAGATACCTGGCATCAGCTTCTCTGATAATATATGGCAGGACAGCATATAAGGTGTAGCACGCTGGAAGCTTTTGACACAAGGAAATCACCGCGCTCCCATCTTCCACGATCAAATCACCGTCTACATAAATACGAATGCCCTTGCGTTTCACTCCATCATCACACACCGCAAGCCAATCCAGAATTGTTTCCAATTGTGATTTCGTACAAACAGAGAGCACCCAACCATTTCTCTTTCCGGAATTCTCATCTGCCATCAATGGCTCTTCCGGCCCTTTTTCATTGAGAACCCTTCTGTTCCTGCGGCCATAACCACGTCCAATCAATATCTGTTCTTCCAATTGGTGCACTGCCATCCTGCGCAGTTCATTGATCTGCTTCAATGGATAGAAGACATTCTCTCCCATGGAAATACTGATTTCACCAACATAAAAAGCACTATCTCCCAGCTTACTCAACTGCTTTCGCACATTATCCTCCGTAATGGGCTGTTTTTGTGCCTGTTCCACCATAGAACCAGTACTATGAACCTGAATCTTCCCCCACTGTATGGTCAGCTCCGCCGGCTGTCCTGCCTGCAACACTGCAATCATCCGGACTGGCAGCTTCGGAATATGATCTATGTATTTTTTACGTATGTCTTCCAGTAATAAATCATCACTTCCTCTATAGGAAGGACTTTCCATCGTAACCATTTCCCGGCCATTATGTTTAAAATAATATCCGTCCTGAACATCACTTCTGATATAAAGAGATTTCAGTACCTTCCAGTCTTCATCCTCAATATGATAGGCATTTGCTGCTTCCTCTGCCCCCATCTCCTGTCGTAATTCATAATATTTATCAATGTATCTCCGATAAACAGAGGTCACGCCTGCCGCATATTCCGGTTTCTTCATGCGTCCCTCTATTTTAAAGGAGTCAATGCCCGCTTCGATAAGCTGTGGAATATGTTCAATGGTACACATATCCTTTAAACTTAAGGGATAACATTCCTCACATTTTGTACTGCCTGCAATGGCGGTATAACTAAGTCTGCATGGTTGGGCACAGCGCCCTCTGTTGCCGCTTCTGCCGCCAATGATACTGCTGAACAGACATTGCCCGGAATAGCAATAACACATTGCGCCATGGATAAAAGTCTCTATCTCTATTCCCGCCTGCTGTTTCATTGCCACAAGTTCTCTCAGACTCAACTCTCTGGCCGGCACAATACGACATGCCCCCATCTCCTTTAAAAGGGTACTGCCGTAACCGCTGCATAACGTCATTTGTGTACTCACATGCAGCTTCCAATCCGGAAAATGCTCCCTGATAAACCGAAGTACACCTAAATCCTGTACAATCACCGCATCCATACCGGCTTCATAAAAAGGAGCAAGATAATCAAACAACGCATTTAACTCACAGTCTTTTAATAATGTATTCACTGTCAGATAAAGCTTCCGCCCCATAAGATGTCCATAATGAATACACTCCAAAAGCGCCTCCGTAGTAAAATTTTCTGCATATGCCCTTGCGCCGAATTTATCGCCAGCCAGATAAACAGCATCCGCCCCTCCGTGAATTGCCCCATAAAAGCCATCCACATTTCCCGCAGGAGCCAATAATTCTACTTTCTTTATCCCATTTTCCATAAAGCTCATGCTAATTACACTCCCCTGCCTGTGCCGACAGATAACAATCCCAAATTCAGAAACACTTTCATTCATACCGCTTCAGCGGCACAAACAATGAATGAACCGGCGCCACTTAATATAGAAAAGCTGCCCCTTACGGACAGCTATGACTGAACCTTATCCTGTTTCTTCTTTGATGCCGGTTCCGGCCGATTCTGCGCCTGCTGCAGCGCCTTTACCTGTTCTTCAGAGCTTTCCAGTTTGATCTGAGCTGAAATCAACTCATGCTTTAAGTCATACAACTCCTGATCTTTCGCCTGCAGCTCATCCTCTAACTCAGAAATCTGTTTCTTCGCCTTAAAATAATCATCGGCAATATTCAACTGCAACAGGGTGTTCTGCACATCTATAGGCTGTCTGCGATATCCGTCAAGCTTGTTGTATTCGTTAATTTTATTGTTGATATAAGATGCAACCCTCTGTAAATATTCTTCACTTTCATAGCCACTCAAGGTATACACCTTACCACCTATGATCACTTCTGTATCTGTCTTAGAAGCCATTGTGCCTCACTCCTCTTGTAAAATAGTGCCTACTGCACTTTTGTTCTGAGATACGCAGCCACGATCTCTTCTTCGGAAAAATGATATTTCACACCTTTGATTTCCTGATATTCCTCGTGCCCTTTTCCAATCAATGCCACAATATCCCCGTCCTCACAATTGTCAATGAGATATTTTATAGCTTCCTCCCGGTCTATGATGACCTGATAGGCACCTCCATGTACTTTAAGTCCTTCCATGATATCCTGATTGATTTGCTCAATAGATTCATATCTGGGATTATCCATTGTGATAATGGTCAGATCGGCATATTTTCCGGCAATCCGTCCCATGTCCAAACGTCGCTGCCTGGGTCTGTTGCCGCCGCCGCCAAACAAACAGATCAGACGCTTAGGTTGATACGCTTTCAAAGTCTGCAGCAGACATTCCATGCTCAATTCATTATGTGCATAGTCAATGAGGAACATAGCATATTCTGATACCCCCTGTAAGACCTGCATTCTGCCTTTTAAAGTCACTTCCTTTAATGCAGCGATAATACATGCAGGTGCCACACCTGCCAATGTAGTCATGGCAGCAGCCACCAACGCATTCTCCACATTAAAACTCCCAGGCATCTTCAGAACAACTTCTCCCTGCATTCTGCCCGAAACCTGAAACTTAACCCCTAACAATCCCGGTTCCCATAGATTTTGTATCTTGCCTCCCATGAAATCCGCCTCTTGATTGACGGATATCGTCACAAGATTTTTCGCATACTCCGTTACTTCACGCCAACGCGGATCATCTATATTGACTACTGTATCCCTGGTTTGAGAAAACAAAAGTTTTTTACAAGCCAGGTACTCTTCAAAATTCTCATGCTCTCCTTCTCCGATATGATCAGGGGAAATATTGAGAAACGCGCCATACGCAAAGGTAATCCCCTCAGTTCGTTTCTGCTTCAACGCCTGAGAAGATACCTCCATGACCACATACTGACAGCCTTCCTTCAACATATCTGCAAACAAAGAATGCAATTCATATGCTTCCGGTGTGGTTGGTGTGTTTTTATCAAATTCTAATTTTCTGTCACCGATATAAGCGCCAAGTGTTCCTATCATACCGGTTTTGTATCCGGCTTTCTCCAATATGTTCCTTATCATAACCGCAGTGGTGGTCTTCCCCTTCGTCCCTGTAAGCCCCAGCACTGTCAACTGCCTTGCGGGATAACGAAACCATGCAGCGGAAATATGCGCAAGAGCAGACCTGCTATCCGGCACAAGTATGACAGCCACATCCACCGGGAATGCGGGTTCCTCTTCCACAACAATCGCTGCCGCTCCTTTTTCTATGGCACTTGGGATATAAGTATGACCATCTGACTGAAACCCCCGAACACATACAAACAAGCCCCCCTGTACTACTTTTCTGGAATCATATGCTACGGATGTAATTTCCGTCAATTCATCTCCGGTACAAGATATCATTTCTACGTCAGCAAGTAACTCCTTCAACTTCATAAGGGTATTCTCCTTGATATACAATATGAGAAGGTCCGGTCATATGAACCACATCCTCTTCGTCCCACTCCACATCCAGATCGCCGCCGATTTGCCGACAGGTCACTTTCCTACCGCACAATCCCAGCAGATTTCCAATTACCACCGCAGAACAACATCCCGTCCCACAACCTATGGTTTCTCCTGTTCCTCGTTCCCATTCACGAATAAAAATATGTTCATTGTCTATCATCTGCGCAAAAGTAACATTGGTACGCCTGGGAAAACATTCCAAATGCTCTGTCAGACTTCCGTATTTTGCCACATCCAAGGCAGCCACATCCTCTGTAAGCAGTACCGTGTGGGGATTTCCCCAGGAAAGAGAGGACGCCCGAAACACGCTATCTCCAACCCGCAGCGGTTGGTCAATAAAAGTATCGTTTTGGGTCAGTACAGGGATTTTGTCCGCTTGAAATTCCGGTTTCCCAATATTCGCACGAATATTGATCACTTCCCCTGCTTTGACTTCCAACTGCAGATGCTTAATACCTCCCAAAGTCTCAATTGTTAGCTGCTCTTTTTGGGTCAGATGATGGAAATAAACAAATTTAGTCGTACTGCGCAAGGCATTCCCACACATTTCTGCCTCGGTGCCATCAGGATTAAAAATCCTCATTTTAAAGTCACAGTTATCGGAAGGACAGATAAGCACCAGTCCATCGGAACCAATGCCAAAATGACGATCTGCTATCTTCCTTGCCAGTTTTTCTGGTGCTATAATCTCCTGATGAATGGCATCCATGTACACATAATCATTGCCATATGCCTGCATTTTTGTGAATTTCAATCTGTATATCATAGCAAACTTACTTTGCCTCCTATTTATAGTTCCACATCTGCTCAATACCATACCAGTCAGGTCACGCTACCAGATATCTGGTATCTTCCTCATTAGCCCATGTCCATATCATTAATACAGGGATTCATCCCATAGCCTGTTCCAAGTCTGCGATAATATCATCCGGATCTTCGATTCCAATGGAGATCCGCACAAAACGTTCATTGATGCCAAGCGCTTCACGCACTTTAGGCGGCGTAGACTCATGGGTTTGGGTCAGCGGAAAGGTTATCAATGTCTCCGTACCACCCAGGCTTTCCGCGAATAATATCATCTTAACATCCGACAATAAATGCTTCACTGTCTCTGCACTATCCGTTTCAAATGAAATCATTCCGCCAAGACCGGCATAATTCAGCTTTTTCACCTTCGGATGTGTACGCAGCCATTCCACAACCTTCTTGGCATTCTGATCATGGCGTTCCATTCTGAGAGAAAGCGTCTTCAATCCCCGCAATATCAACCAGGACTCAAAGGGCGTTAATCCATTGCCCCGTGACTTCATCTGCAGCCGGAAATGATCTGCCAACTCCTGGTTTGTCACCACCACAATTCCTGCGATCACATCATTATGACCGCATAAATACTTCGTTCCACTATGCACCACAATATCCGCCCCCTGTGTTATGGGTTTCTGGAAATAGGGAGTCAAAAACGTATTATCCACCACCAGAAGCAGATTATGCCTGTGAGCAATCTCCGCCAAAGCGGAAATATCAGCAACTTTCATCATGGGGTTGGTAGGTGTCTCTACAAACAGCATTTTCGTAGAGGGGCGGATAGCGGCTTCCACCTGTTCCAGGTTCGCCATATCCATGTAAGTAAATTCACAGTCCAGTCCGCTGAAAATATCCTGGCAAATACGGAAAGTACCGCCATAAATATCATCCGAAAGAATCACATGATCTCCCTTTTTCAAAAGTCCGAAGACACACATATTGGCAGCCTGTCCGCTGGAAAAGGCAAATGCCTCCGTTCCTTCTTCCAGGATCGCCATGGTTCGCTCTAACTCCTGCCTGGTGGGATTCTGAAGTCTTGAATAATTATAACCGGTGGAGACATCAAATGTACGATGTCTGAAAGTGGACGTCTGAAAAATCGGGAAACTGACTGCCCCTGTAATCGGATCACATCCCAACGCTCCATGTACTACTTTAGAATCAAAATGCAGATTCTCTTTTTTATCATAAGAATCATAATAGCAATCGTTAATCATCTTTCATCCTCCGTTTTGGTTTGAAAGTTTTGACAGAAATTTACGTCACAAAGCTTCTATTTTATAACATCCTTGCGGTTTATTCTACTCTGAAACAGAACAACTGTCAACCCTTTCGCATGATTCTTCTATACAAATAGCAGGATAAACGTTACTTTTCACGGCTTCGCCATCGCGAGGCGTTTTCACGCGCTTTATGCGTGAAAAACCTGAGACGGTCGTGCGCGAAATCGCTGCATTTGCGATATTACAAGCTACAAATGCCTCCACTTCAACTGGAATAATTCTCAAGGAAACTATATAGTTTCTCTTCATTCTCGATCCACATCATCTCTATGATCTGCTCCTGAAGCTGCTCAGGCAGGGAGTCCAACTGAATATGTGTCTCAATATACACCGTCTCCTTGTCTTCCAGATAGACTATTACTTCATTGTTATAAACTGCAAGATAAAAACTGCTGCTTGGCTGTACAAATCTGTAATTTTTACGAACCACCACACGCTCTCTGGAAAATGAGATCACTTCCAAACTCACAAACCCTCTCTCCTGTTCAGATAACGGCGGGGAGCTTTCATAAGTTTTCATCGCCTGAAGAAACTGTTCCCTGTCCATACCTATATATCTGTCTGGCAGACGCGTGGAAGTTTCCACCACGGTGTGGTTCAGAATGTCAGCTTCCTCTAATACATAATTTGTATCCACACAGAGCGTCGCTGCCGTAACTGCCACTTCCTGCGAATCCTCCGCCGCTGCCATATCATAATCCAAGAAATCATCTGTTACCGGCATTGGGTCCAAAAGCTGTTGTTCTATGGACACATCATCCGCAGACTCATAATTCATTTCTACCGGATTCGGCTCTCCAGGATAAAAGAAATGAGAAGCCTTGACACCTGTATAAAAACCAACCCCTAGCATAAACAAGGGATATATCAAAAATAAGCTGACACCTTTTAGTATTTTCATAATAACCATGCCTTTCCTATCATCAACACACACTTAGGCATTAATAAGTATCAGCTTTTTTTGCTTATTTATTCACAGGAATTTTCTTCTTTTATGATATTCTTCTTTCCAGCATATTCACTTTTTCGTCAATCACACCTCCAACAAGCCGCCAACGGCAACAGTGCCTCTTGCAGTGGTACAAACAATCTCTTCATTTCCTGATCTCAATACACATGCAGCATTTCCCCTATTGTTCTAAACAAACGCCCACCCACAATCAAATCTAATTCCTGTTCTTTGAAATTTCTAAGTACCAGCAAAAGAACCCAATAGACTGCACCCGCAGCCACACAAGCCAGAACTAAAGTCAGCAACGCATTCAAATGAGGCGACATCAGCCTTCCCAACAACGCACTTGTCAATCCGGCCGCACTTCCCGCCCCCAATGGCACGATCAAAATATTAAGCCAATCTATACGCGTCCGCATCTGTGCATAAGACAGCATCCCCAACAAAACACATAATACAAATAAGCTTATCATGCCTCCATACACCAATGACAAAATACCTGCTTTCCCTACCCCTGATAGAATCAAGGCAAAAATCACAAAGACCACGTCTGCAATTCCCACTGTTCCAAGTAACAGAACTTTCTTACCTCCAGTCTGAAGAATCCGGCCAAAATACAATGCCAGCGACAAAAAAACAATAACAGAAGCCCCCCCCAACAGCATCTTCTGCATCAGCTCCGCATTTTCCGGGCAAAAAAGTTCTCCAAACTGTTTTCCCATAACTGCCACCACGACTGCTGCAAAAATCCCATGTACCACACAGATATGTACTCCGCTCTGAAAAACCGTTTTTACATACTTACGTTCTTCTCTTCTGACACTCGTATAAATTCTGGCAATCACCGGTAATGTTATAAGAGATAACAATGCAGCCACGATCCCACAGATCACAAGATATTTTCCTGCAAATACGCCATATTCCAAGATGCCGGTCTCTTCTGAAACAGACTTATCAATGAATAAAATCCCCAACAATATGGGCAAAAGTACCAGAATTCCCATAACGCTTTGGGGCCATCTGCCAATCACCAAAGATCTGATACTATCAAATATTCCATTGGCAGAATATGCAACATCCGGTTTGTTTTTTCTGTCAGACTTACACATCCCCCTATAAATGATTATCAAGAAAAGAATAATTAAAAGCTCTGTTATATTCACTGCAATAGCAAATCCCACACCTCCATACATAGCCGTGTAATTATTCTGCATCAGCAGTGTACTGACTTTTTCTCCATAACCACCACATAGCTGTGAAAATAAAATGCCAAATCCCAAGATGAAAATTTGACGAACGATACCCGAAACCATTGTAGGAAACTCTGAACCTTCTCCCTGAAAGTACCCCAACAACACTGAAGAAGCGGACCTCAGCAGTACCATTGGCGAAAGAACTTTAATGATTAATGTACTATATTGCACTTTAAAAATTCTCCCGGCAATTGTTTCTGCAAGCAAAAATAAAATAACACTGCCTGCCACCCCTAATATCAGATGAAAAATCATAGCGCCCCTGCGCATTTGTACTACATTTTTATATTGTCCCTTATTTTTCCTGCCGCGAAGCAGCTTCCCCAACGTATCTGATAAGTTTCCCCCTACAACACTCCATATGAAACCGCAAACTTCCATTGCCACTATCACATAAGTGACACCATTATCTCCGATCAGCCGGCCAAACAACAGTACTGTAATCAGCGCCAGTATATTGGAAATCTCCCGCACCTGCCGCATTTTTATCTCTGCACGATTCATTCGTATCCCTCAATTAATCTCTTGTAATATCCAACCTTGACAATATTTCTTCCTGTTTGTGTTCCATAACCCTGCCTTCTGCCTCCTCCATATGGTCGTATCCACACAAATGAAGCATACTATGTGCCACCAGAAATGCGAACTCTCTCTTGATGCTATGTCCATAACTTTGAGCTTGCTCCATCACTTTATCCGCAGATATCATAATGTCCCCCAGAAGCAGTTCACCGGTATCAGGATCAAAATAATCCGCCTCCTGATTCTCATCAATATCAAAGACACCTTCTTTGGAAAATTCCAGATTCGGAAATGACAACACATCCGTTTCTCTGTCAATCCCCCGAAACTCCCTGTTCAGTTCACGAATTCCCACATGGTCTGTCACAACCACATTCACCTGCACCTCATAAGGACAATTTTCCTCTTCCAGAACCGCTTCGCCCACAAGCTTTACAATATCCTCCAATGAAAATGGGAATACACAATCCGTCTCGTTTTCCACACAAAAAGTCATAACTGAGCTATCCTTTTACTTTCTCTTACTTTTCTTGTTTACTCTTACCTTCTGCCCTTATAGTTACGCTTGTCCACTTCCCGGCTTCTGCCCTTACCCCTATCTGCATAACGTTTTTTGTCTATGCCGATTTTATCATCTCTGGAATGCCCTCCTTCCATGGAATGCCTTCCTTCCATGGAATGCCCTTGTTCCATTTCCTCATACTCTTCATAAGCCTTGACAATCCTCTGCACCAGCGGATGACGCACCACATCCTTGCTGGTTAAATGACAGAAGGCAATATCTTCAATGCCATTCAAAACTTTGGCAGCCACATCCAATCCCGACTTCATATCCACAGGCAGATCCTTCTGAGAACTGTCTCCTGTCACCACGACCTTAGACCCAAAACCGATACGTGTCAAAAACATCTTCATCTGCGCCGGTGTGGTATTCTGCGCTTCATCCAAAATAATGTAAGCATTGTCCAAAGTACGCCCTCTCATATATGCTAAAGGCGCCACCTCAATCAATCCGTTTTCCATATTTTTGGTGTAACTTTCCGCACCCATAATCTGATAAAGTGCATCATACAAAGGACGCAAATACGGGTCCACCTTGCTCTGCAAATCACCGGGCAGAAATCCCAGCTTTTCCCCTGCCTCAATAGCAGGTCTGGTCAAAATAATCCTACCCACCTCATCATTTTTAAAAGCGGTAATAGCCATCGCCATAGCCAGGTACGTCTTACCTGTTCCGGCAGGCCCTAATCCAAACACAATCATATTGTTACGAATAGCATCCACATAAGCCTTCTGCCCCAATGTTTTGGGTTTTACCGGCTTGCCGTTTATCGTATGACAGATACAATCGGTATCTATTTCCGTCAATACATTTTCCTGATCTTCCATTTCCATTGTAATCGCGTAATCCACGCTTTGCTCCTCAATTTCGTTTCCCCTCTCGGAGAGAATGGCAAGCTGCCGCAAAACACCTTCCGCTTTCCTTACCATATCTTCTTTTCCTGTAATGGTAATGCCCCCGTTGCGGTCCACCACCACTACACCGAAATCCCTCTCCAGCTTTTTCACATAGGCATCCCGCATACCAAATATTTTCTGCATATCCTCAGCCGGCATATCAATTCTCAACGAAAAATCACTCATATATATTTTCTTCTCCAATGTTATTCTCTGGCGCTTCTTCCAGTCTCTCGGTTTCCGCATTGATACCTACGGGTTCCCTTACCAAAAATTCTCCGCTGACCACCCATTCAGTATCGCTCTTCTCTATTTTAACATTTTTTTCAATAATTTGTACCCCTTTTTCCTCTAAACTTGCAATAAAATCCATTAATTTTTGATTAAGAATTTCTTTGGCTTCCTCCAAAGTATATTGATATTCCACATTCTGGTATTCCCGATGAGTGATTTCTCCCCAAAATACAGGAATGGAAAGTTTTTCCAGTGCAATAGGTCTTGTTTCCCGTATCAAACTATCATACACCTGAAACGGTCTTTCCTGAGGCAGCTTATAGGATTGCCCCCCTAATTTCAAATAATAGCTTTTCTCTTCCCTGCCCGTATATTCCTTTTCCACATGGTCAAAAGGCAAACTAATTGTAACATTTGTTATATGTTCCAGAATAATATCGGCATCCGCATTCACATAATGATATTCCCTCACTGTGGCATCTTCATTATAAATGGGTACCTTGCCCTCTACCAGAAGCGCCCCTTGTTCCACCGTATCACCAATGGCCACTTTTGGCACACCGCTGCGCACAATCATTGCAACAATCGTTCCATCATATTCCGATACCAGATCCAACCCTTCTGCAGTATTCGGCTGTTCAATGATGATGGGCGCATCATTCTCCTTAATATCTATCTGCAGCTTTGTTCCTGTGATTTTCGCGGAAGCCCAGGTAATCTGTGAAAAATATCTGCGGATTTCTTTTTCCAGAGACTCAATATCCAAATCATCTTTGCGCATTCCCACACGAACCTGTTGTTCCTTTAGAAAGCTTTCAAACACATCTTCTGTAATCTGGTAATTTCCAGCAAGTTCTATATCCCAGATATAAAAAGAAGAAAAAATCCAAAAAGCAATGGTCAGCACCAGGCCTGCCACAAACACCTTCCGTTTCAGCATTTTAGGCAGAAAAAAAGGAAGCCCATACCGTTCCAATACTGCTACCCTTGTCCCCGTCTTCTTCACAATCGGCTGAAGCTCCCAAAACCCTCTTAAATTGATACACATAAAGTATACATCGCCTTCACGGACAATATCCCACAGCAATATTCCTTTGTTGCTGCATAGATTCATAAAACGCTCCGGAGAAAAACCACTCACACGGATACGCAGATACCCTCTCATATATTTCAACAATTCAATCATGGCCTAACTCCCCGGTCAAATATACTTGATACAGCTAATACAGCCGCTTATCTTCATATCCTCATTGGTATAATAATCAATGGAAAGCCTGGTCCCTTCAAACGAGACTTGGCAAGTCTTGCCCTGAAGCAGTATCAGGCTCTCCGTGTATTCCAGAATTCCCCGATAATTCTCAATCCAAGCCTCACGATTGCCGGTGAGCGTCACTTTTAATGCTCCCATGCAAATGTCCTTGGGAAGTTTCAGAGATTCCAATAAGGATTCTTTCTTTGATTCAATTTTTTGGCTGCGGTCATTATTTTTCTTCATGTTCCAATTATATTAGTGTAAACCGGAAACTATTCGCCATGAAAGACTTAAATTTTATTCACTTCCTTCCTAAAATAATATCCATACGCTTCACTATAAAATGCAATATATAGATTACTTTTAATGAGGATGATACTGGCTTTCATAGGGATATTTTACCATATCACGTCCTTAATAAACCGAGTCTTTGTCGGCGCCGTCCCGCTTATGGTACAAGCTGCAAAATAACGCTTCCCGGCCTCTTTCGCACGTTTTTCATCGTTGGCATAGATGAAAGCAAGGGGTTCCCCGGCCTTGACAAAATCTCCAACCTTCCTGCACAACACTATCCCCACTGACAGGTCAATCACACTATCCTTTGTCTCCCTGCCGCCGCCTAACATCAGGGAACAAATCCCCACCTCATCACAGACAATATGGCTGATATACCCACTCCTATCCGCTTCCACAGGCAGAACAATTCTCGCTTTCGGAAGCAGTTCCGGCTGATATACCACGTTACTGTCTCCACCCTGTGCTGCTACAAATTCCGCCAGCTTCTTTAACGCACTGCCATCCGCAATCACGCCCTTCAGCTTTTCTTCTGCCTCTTTGCAATCCGCTGCTTTCCCACCAACTATGAGCATCTGACTTCCCAATGTCAGACACAACTCCAGGAAATCTGCAGGGCCATTGCCTTGCAGTGTGTCAATCGCCTCTTTTACCTCCAGTGCATTTCCCACGGCATATCCCAGCGGTTGGTCCATATCCGAGATAACCGCAATGGTTTTACGCCCTGCATTCTTACCAATCTTCACCATTTCCTCCGCCAATGCCCTGGCATCCTGCTCCTGCTTCATAAAAGCCCCGCTGCCTGTCTTCACATCCAGCACAATGGCATCCGCCCCGGCAGCCAGCTTTTTACTCATAATGGAGCTGGCGATCAACGACAGATTATCCACCGTGGCAGTCACATCCCGAAGTGCGTAAAGCTTCTTATCCGCAGGCGCCAAATCCGCGGTCTGCCCCATTATGGCAATGCCAATGCGATTTACATTATTAATAAATTGCTCCGTCGTGAGTGCGGTGGTAAATCCTGGAAAACTTTCCAATTTATCAATTGTGCCACCTGTATGCCCCAGGCCGCGTCCGCTCATTTTCGCCACAGGAATACCGCAGGCCGCCACCATGGGAGTCAGTGCAAGAGAGGTTTTGTCTCCCACGCCGCCTGTACTGTGCTTATCCACTTTAACGCCATGGATCGCTGACAGATTCAGTTTCTCTCCGCTGTCCGCCATAGCCATGGTAAGCGACAATGTCTCCTGCTCTGTCATTTTCTGAAAATAAATTGCCATCATCAGAGCAGATACTTGATAATCAGGAATTTTTCCATTTGTATAGCCCTCTACAAAAAATTGGATTTCTTCCTGCGAAAGTTCTCCTCCGTTTCTCTTTTTCATAATAATATCATACATTCTCATTTCCGGCCGCCTCCTGTGTAATTTGTGATTTTCCTGTTGTCCTTTTATCAATGAACTTAAAAGGTATTATTTCATAATGTAAAACTGATTGTGCAACAATACCCAGTTTGCCCGAAACCATTTCATAATCTGCCAGTATCCACAGCCTCTCAAACCATATTCCTTAATCAAGTTAAATTTCGCCTGCAAGCTTCTCACATCCTCAAACCATACCTCATGCGCAATCCCTCCACTGGTATAGTTAAAATACGGACTCTCCGCCAAATCGTCAAACATAATTTCCGCTCCCTGTTCTACGGCAATACGTACTGCCTGCACATTCCCTATGGTAACAGCCTGGGTAACACCTCTTTCATACGGAAGCGGCCAGTCATACCCATAATTAGGAATTCCCAGATCAATCTTCGCTGCGGGAATCTCTGTCAGCGCATATTCCACCACTTTGCGCACCTGATGAATCGGCGCTACTGCCATAGGCGGCCCATAGGTATAATCCCATTTGAGCCATAAGTATTTTTATGCGTAGAAAAAGGCAACACTCACACTGCTATTATATCCAGTGATTATATCCAGTGTCAAGCTGTTATCAGTGTTGCTATAAAAGATACAAAATTTTAAAATTTTATTGACATTCCACGCAATGCGTGGTATTATAATGATGGATAAATTAAATGACATTTCAAGGGAGGACAAGTTAATGGCAAACACAATTAGAATCAAAGGATTAAAAAAGATCGCAGGAGAAAGCAAGAGCTTGAGCGGATATTATTCCGGCCAATACCTTCAAGTTAATTATGATCGCGCAACAGGTGAGGCATGGACAGACTTTCATTGTTCTTTTGGCCAGAATTCATGGAGTCAATATCATGATAACAACATTATTAATTGCGGCAACATCTCTGAACCTACAACTATGGTACAGATAAGAGATATGATTGAAGGAGCATTAAGCCATGCAGTATAGAACTATGCGGGCTTGCCAAGTATGTGGCAAGCCCTTCCATGGAGGCTTTGATTGTCACTATTGCCCTGAATGCGCAAAAGCAAAAAAGTCTGATACGGTAGTCAAAGTCCGGATGTGTCAGGACTGCAACACTGAATTTTTTGGAGGCCCAAGGGCAAGAAGATGCCCTGATTGTGCATATAAAGCGCAGTTAGAAACCAATAGGCGCCACCGTCAAACCGGCACTCAAAGACCACTTGGCAGCATTGATAAGTGCATAATATGTGGACAGGAATACACTGTTACATCTGGCCGACAGAAATACTGCTCTGAAACCTGTCAGCGAAAAGGTGTCTTGGCATGGCAGAAAGAACATAAAAAAGGATATGCCAAACAATCCGGACAGGATATCAAAAAAATGGAGCGGCGAAAACATGCTGAAAAAGTATGTGTATATTGCCTGCGCACTTTTTCCAGCACTACCGCAACAAACCTCTGTTCTGACTATTGCCGGACAGAGCACAGGAAAATGCTACTGGCAATCGCTGATGCCAATAGGGGCGGCAATAGGAATCTTAAAAAATATGAAGAGCAACGAGAAAAATATAGGGAGAAGTGCAAAAATGACTGATAAATTATTCTTGAAATTATGGCAAGACGCCTTGGAACAGCCGGATAAAGAAATGTATATAGGCGAGTATGGATATCCTGATTGGTTTGACGAAATCAGCAATGACGCATCAACTGTTGTGCAAATTTTGGAAAATATACATGATGTAGCCCACATGAGTGTCAGAGATATTATCTCTGCGTCAGGGTTGACGCAAGCAGCATTCGCCACCAAATTTTGCATTCCGCTCCGTACCGTAGAGGATTGGGCTACCAAAAAAAGGAAATGTGCTGATTATCAACGGCTTGCGTTTGCAAGAGAACTCGGAATTTTAAAAAAGCCGGCAGGTTAACCAACCTGCCGGCTGTAAATCATGATCCCACAATAATTGCATCAAAACCAACATCCTTAAGCCGCTGCAGCATAGCATCAGCATTCGCCTTGATAGAATAAGCTCCTACCTGTACCCGATATAGTTTTTCCCCGTTTCCTGTGGTAGTCTCATCCCCAGGAGATACCGCTCCTGCATTCACTGAATTGTCTTCTGTGACGGCTTTTTGTTGTGTTATGCCGAACACAATTGCATCTGCCATCTTCTGACAATCATACAACTCCACATCATCCTTGTCGTCAACAAAACAACACTCAATCAACATGGCCGGGGCTTTCGTATTTCTAAGCACATAGAAATTGTTCACTTTCGCCCCACGGTTTTGAAATCCTAAAGCAGCTACGGCGCCGCATACACGCTCTGCGCACTCTCTGGCTATTCCTGAGCTCTTGTATGTATATACCTCAATCCCTGTTGTCACTCCATTCCCTACAGCGTCCTTTGCGCCCGCATTGAAATGTATGGAAACATCTAAGTCAACTTCATGCGCATTGCAGGCATTGACGATTTTGGCAAGATTATCGGAACTGCTTACTCCATCATTACAAGTACAATCATATACCGTATGCCCTAACTGCCTGAGTCGGCTGACAACGGCATCCTTGACCCTTCTGTTCTCCGTTGATTCCCTGATGAATCCTATTGCTCCGCAAGCTACTTTTCCGTCCGGATTATGTCCGGCATGTACATTGATCCTCATATTATGCATCCTCCTTATGTTTTTTTGCGTCTGTAACCTCATTTGTACAATCACTTACTGCCGCCTTATCTTCCACTTGTTTTTTGATGTATTTCACTACAGGAAGCAAGAACGGAGGCATCCGAACGCCAATATCCAACATATTTTCTAATATGCTGATAATCTCATTCACCACCAACCAGACTGCAACAACAATTGCCACAATGAAAGGCAAATTCAAATTCAGTCCGGCACATTCTGCCGCGTAACCTAATAGTATATCAATCCATGCACCTACCAATACCAATATCCACATACACACCTTTTTGATGATACCCCTGATCCCCTTGTAACTGCTGACATTCTCCGTCCGGTATCCTGCCGCCCATATTCCAGTGATATAATCTATTACGTTAACCCCCACCAGAAGGAACACTGGAACTGCAAGGAGCCCCAGCCAACTCATAAGTGCAGACAGTGCCGCAATTACCATCACCTTTACTTTGTCCATAATTACTTACCTCGCTTTCTTTTTTATTTCAACCATTATCATGTTGCGCTTCCAACTTTGAAATCCGCTTTTCCAGTTCGCTGCATTTTGCATCTGCATATGCCTTAGCCTCTCCCAATGCTCTTTTGGCCGATAACGCCTGCACCAAGGCAGCGTTTGCATCATTTGCCTCAGCACTTGATTTCAGGATCAATCCCCGCTTTCCAAATAGATACAACTGCCCAAATGCCTTCAAAATACAGTTCATGGTATCCTCCGGCGCAATTTCAAGCAGATCATCCACTGTCTTGTCCGCGATGCTCTCTTCTTTCTTCACGATTAGCATACTATGGTTGTTGATGAACAGTTGGCATCCATCAAAATACACACCGTCCTTCAACATATAGTTCTGCTCTGTGCAAACAGTTATAATCTCACCGGAATCCGAAATTTTGTACAGCGGATATTTGGGGGTTGCGGCGATCAAAACCTGAATATACAACGCTGATTTGCATTCAAACACTTCCGCGACAGCTCCCGATGAAGAATTGGGAAGTGTCAGCCGCAGTGGGGACGATTCACCCTCCCTTATTTCCACCACCACCTGCGCATGAGCCGTATTTGCCCCTGACGCCCATTCTACATGCATATACATGATTATCGCATCTGTATTTTTAGCCGCACTGACCTTCAGGTATTTCCTGGGACTTGTTATCCCTGTATTTACCTGCCTGCAGTCCACCCCGTTGTCCGTGAAATCCGTAACCAGCAAATACAACGACTTACCGCCCCGCGCCACCAATGTATATTTACCGTTTTGCGGAAACGCAACCAGATATTCCGCACAATATTGCCCAGAGGCATATTCAAGGAGCTGCATTTTCTCTACCACCTTAAAATCATCCGTCTCCAGTACAAGACCAGTGGTGTCATCCTCGCTGATAGTTTTGTCCTGGCAGCTTCCCACCAGCAGAAATTTTTTTCCATCCCAAGCAATGTCATTCAGTTTGCAGTCAGGATAATCCAACCTCAAAAATTCCCAATATTCCCCATCCTTCGTGAACATCACACTTCCATCCGCTGTCAAAGCTGCCAGATAGCCGTTCTCAAAAATAGCTTTTTCAATGTCGGCATACGTTCCTGATTCCATCCGAATCCACGAAAAATCTTCAATTTCCGTAGCAATTCCGCCCTCTGACAATGTATTGATATTCGTTTTTCCTAACATCTCAATTCCTCCTGATAAGAATGTTTGCTGTCAATTCATCTGTTATATCAATAGAACTGGACAATTCCAGGTACCCGTCATAAGATACGGGCAGAATCAGAGATTTCGCTGCTGTTTCATATGAAAATTCATCAAAATACACATCACACAATGAATCGGCCGCAAAAAGGTCATTCTCAATTCTGCAGCTCTTATCCACAAACTTAATGGAGACATCCCGGAGCACAACTTCCCTCGCCATAATTTCTTCTGCCAGATTCGCATAAAAAATCATTCTGTCTTCTATCGCATCCAAGCGCCGGCAGATTTCAACAACATCAAAGGCATTCAGGGTTTTAAGTATTTCATTCTGTTCGGCCATTTTGATGTTGAATGCTTTCGCAGTAGATTCATACTCCTGCATCAACATAACAATTCTCTGATACTGTGCTATGATCGCAAGGAAAATATCATCACTTGGCTCTGTGCTTACCGCGTCCCCGGATATAGCCCCCTGACGGATATAGAGCCTTCCTACAGTAGATGTCATTACCTTGGATCCTGAGACACCAAACACCCCTATATACATATTCCCTTCTTTTGCCATTGCAACGGCTGGTATCGTGCAAGTATCATCACTACCCAGAACAACATACTGAACGTTTTTCTTGTCCTGATAGAATACGGCTGTTTTCACAAATCCGTCCCATGTGCTGTCAAAACTAAACGCACATGTATCATAATTCACATCGCCGCTTGCTATAATGTCCTGATTCTGTATTGTAAGCAACTGTTTTTCCAATAAAATTTCTATCTGCGCCATCAAGTTGTCTCCTCTATGCTATATTATTGACTATTTTAGGGGAATTTCATTTCAAACCAGTATCGACGGAACCATTATAGCCGCTGTGGCGGTGTAAGCCGTGGAATAGCCGTTCTTGCAGATAAAGGTCATAGTATTTATTCCTTCCACAAGTGTTCCATTTACGACCTGATTAACGGAAGGGGATGATGAACTAACAAATGCGCGGCTATAAAGGGTCTCTCCGTTTAGCAGGAGTGTGGAAACAGCAAATGAATTGAGGCTCAAATGGAAATCTACCGTACACTGCTTTGGAACCACAATTCCAAAAGAAATAGAATAATCTTTAGTATCTTTTGCGAGCATTGTAATAGACCATGAAGATCCACTCTGCTCAAATGACTCACATTCATCTGTCACATACCATTTGCAGATTTCAAATCCCCCTCCATTCCCTCTTCCAAAGGGAACTACATCTGAAGTTTCCGGAGCAATATATCCCCATGCGCCCTCTTTATTCTGCGCAAATGCCAAACCTCCAAGCATCTGTAGAATTTCTTCTGTCCTTGTGCTGTCTTTCCCATCCGCGCCTTTCAGATTCGGGGTTGTAAATTTCCCATCTTTCGTTGTAATGTCAAGCATAAAAGTATTCTCATTATTTCCACTGTTTTCAACGATAACTGGAGAAAAACCCACTACCCTACCCAAATCAATTTCAGCCATTACTCATTCTCCTATCCCATGAATCAAATGTCCGTTTTCGTCAATAAAATAATGGACTGCATCATCATCTGACACAAGCACAAGATGCCCATCCTCATTAATAGAAACGGGGCAGACATCTGTTTCTCTCTCTGATACCGCCCATAAATGTCCATCTTCTCTCACTTCAAATGCATACCATCCAGTACTCTCATTGTTTCCGCCCAGCTGTTTTATTAACGTTTTAACAATGTTTTCCATATCCTCTGTCTTTGTATAATCAGACAATATTTTCCCTACTTGAATTTCAGAAATATACCTTGTATCATTCTCCAGCTCGCTGACTTTTTTGGGAACAAAAACCGTCTCCTGTGCTACTGTACCAGAATCCATATCACTCAATACCCGTCTGCTTGCGCCCAGGTAATAGATGGATTGCTGTGGGTATGTTATAGCAATTTCTGCCCTGGACAGCAGATATTTCCCTTTGATCCCATGAGGCTTGCTTTCCACAGATACATACTCGCAGATATTAAGAGCTTCTATCTTTTCATCTGTCAGGTGAAGGTCTACAGCTTTGATTTCATACGTTTCACTTAGAGCAGCCATGGAACCATACAATTTGTCGTGCGCTTTCCGTAGCAAGTTTTCCGGCAATGTGACATCATCCCAAACTGATTCATCCTCTGGCGCAAAAATAATACCATATTCCGCTGCCTTTTCTTCGTTGACCAAGTATGTTTTTCCATCGTTGACAGTAGAAATATCAATTTTGACACCATCCACCTCTGCACCCGTGGGCCGTATGGCTGTATATGTTTCCGTTGCGTCCATCTCCTGGGATAAACTGATAATATTCTCCGCAAACCGGATTCCTTGTGTTGAAATTTCCGTATAGTCTTCCAACCAATCTACATAGTCTCCATCTGGTTCATACCGTATGCGAATATGCCCTCCCAAGCTGGATTTGAAACATTTCTCTTTCAATGCGGTCCATGTGTTTATCACATTTTCACTACTTCGGACAATATAATCATTATTATCCTGAACCGTCACATTCCCCACCTTGAACTGTTGCCACGGCATCACTCTGGCATTATGATTTTCGATGAGCATGGAAAATAGATCCTTTGGACTACCCTGGAAAGAAAAAGGTTCCATGCAGGAATCATTGAAAAACGCCAGCTTTCCCTCCGCTTCCACCGTTTTCCCGTTGTAGAAATTTCGCTTGTCAGCGATCACTCTGCCTTTGAAAATAGTGCGTCTGTCACGCATAACAGATATAATGGGATATAATTTTCTTATGCTGTTATAATTCAGATTGTCATCATAAACATCAAACATCAGGCTTCCTGCGGCGTTATCTTCTAAAACCAACCTTGCATCCTCCACACTTAGTCTGTGGTGCCTTGGATGATAGATCAATTTATTTCCACTTGTTATTGTAATCAAATTATCCACCCCTTCCTGTAGGCAAATCTGACCCTCCCTTTTCCAGAAATCTTGATGCGATTGTCTCCCTCATGCAACATCAGGTCCGGGTCCTGGTATTCTCCTGTTTCCATCTTATACATGATTCCTTCATGGATTATGCGTATATTTCCTTCAACCACAATCTTAGGCATGACGGGCATTGTATCATTTTGCAGCAATATCTCCTTTTCCTTTCCATCCATAGTCTCCACATGAATGCTTTCCACCCGTTCAAATTTGTACGGATACACCTGGGCAGTAAGACATAACTCATGCAACCTTCCATCCTGCGTTTCCTTGGTGCAAGAAATCCGCCCATTATAGTAGAAATCAGGTTCCCGTTCCAGTATGATATCCATACGTTTCCCATGTATATCATTTTTCATCCTGGACAATGCTTCTCGTGAAAATAATGTAAACTTAAATTCTATGCTTCCATCCTCATATACAATTCCGCCAAGTGCCTCTGTCAGATCCAATGAAGAATTTCCTCCGGCAATGTCTACATAATTTATTTTAGGCGCTGGAGGAATTATCCTCGCATAATTCATGATTGCTCCATAATCTTCCCTTGTATACTTGTCTCCAAATACTGCCCCAAACATCAATTACCTCGCTCCCTCTTATGCTTAATCCATCCAAGTTCTTCATTGATTGGCTGGGCTATCCTGCCAACCAGTCTTCCAGTGTCCAATACCATCTGCATATTGCCATACTTAGGGAGGTATTCTCTCAGCAGATCCAGCATGGAGGAAAGGACACTGTACAGTTGCCCGTCTCTATCCTCAATTGCCTCTGAAATATATGTTTTCAGTAGTTCAATGGGCGCTATGGCTTCGGGTCCGGCTTCGCCTCCGGCCATCATTTTGCCGGATGAGGGGTTGACACCAAAAGCAGTTGGCTCCATCATAATGCCACCGCTTTTATACCATTCCACATCCAACTTGGGCAATCCAGGTAATCCAATCTTAGTCGCTAATGTTCCAAGCACACCACTGCTGTCCCAATCTACGGAGAAATGTGGCAATTTAATCTTGGGGAGCTTCCAGTCGAAATTCATGAAGTCCTTTATTTTGTCAACAATGCCTTTGACGGCATCCGATACCCCTGAAAACATGGATGAAATTCTGCTTCCGAAAGATTCAAAGGTTGAAAACACAAAAGAACCCATATTTTCAAAACATCCACCAACAACGTTTTTCAAGGAATTAACGGCCTCTGCCCCTCTTTCCCGTAGATTCGCAAAGCCTTGCACGCCCTTTTCTGCAATATCAGAAATCTTTCCAACCATATTATCCCTTAACTGCGTAATATGGTCACTTACCTTCGATCCTAATTCCGTTGTTTCAGATATAATCTTGTCCTTGGCTTCTGTGAATTTTCCACCCCACTTTTCTTTCAAATCTTGAATCTTTTCCGCCGCACCTTCTTTCATATTCTGGAATCCCGTGGTGATTTTCTCTCCCATTTCCGTTACCTTCTGAGCAGCGTTCTCTTTCATTTGCTCAACTTCGGACACAATCTTTTCCCTAGCTTCTGTGAATTTTCCGCCCCATTTCTCTTTTAGGTCCTGAATCTTTTCCGCTGCACCTTCTTTCATGTTCTGGAATCCTGTGGTAATCTTTTCTCCCATTTCAGTCACTTTCTGAGCAGCGTTCTCTTTCATTTGCTCAACTTCGGACACAATCTTTTCCCTAGCTTCTGTGAATTTTCTACCCCATTTTTCCTTTAAATCTTGGATTTTTTCCGCTGCGCCTTCTTTTATGTTTTGAAACCCTGTTGCGATCTTTTCTCCCATTTCCGTTACTTTTTGGACGGCACCTTCTTTCATTTCATTCACACCGGATACTACATCATCTCTCATCTTCCCTGCGCCTTCTCCGATTCCATGGAAGATATTTCCGATAGCACTGCCAATCCCTCCAAGGAAATCCTTGAAACCTCCAAAACACTCCCTGCCGAACTCTATGACTTGATTCAATCCGTTCATCAAGAATTTCGCTGCTTCTCCGATTCCTTGAAAAACGTTGCCAACAAACTCACCGATTCCTTGAAAAATACCGCAAATGGCCTCGCCGATACCGCCAAAGAAATTCTTGATGCCTTCCCAGCACTCTTTTATAAATGCCGATACCTTATCCCAATTTTTACACAGCGCGACACCGGCTAAGACCAATGCTCCAATAACTGCTATCACTGCCAAGACGGGCGGTGCAATGCCTGCAAGGGCAGGAATGAAGGCTCCAACAGCCTTAATGATGCCGCCGATTAATCCAATTACCTTGGTTATTCCTCCGGACAATAAACCTCCAACTTTAATGATACTTCCTATCCCACCAAATAATTTACTGCCCACAGTAATCACAGTGCCTACGGCTGACACCCCTTTCCCCAGAAGAGACAGCACCGGACCTATGGCTGCTGCCAGCAATCCAATCCTGATGATCATGCTTTTAGTCCCCTCATCCAGGTTCGATATGTATGTCAGCACTTTCGATAGCCATTCCAATCCTTCTTTCAAGTATGGCATAATCAACTCCGCAAACTGGATGAATATCGCCTCAAGCTGCGATTTCAGCAACGTGATTTGACCACTCAGATTATCATTCATGGTATCTGCCATTTCTTTTGCCGCTCCGTCTGCCGAATCAATTGAAGCGGCCAGCTTGTTGAAATCCTCTTCACTCGCATTGATAATTGCCAGCATTCCCGACATTGCCTGCTTCCCAAATAGTGTAGATGCCGCCTGCGCCTGTTCTTCTTCGGACAGATCCCTGAACGCTTCCCGCAGTGTCTTCATTACTTCGCGGAAGGATTTCATCTTTCCCTCTCCGTCCGTAAGAAGCATATTGTTAATTCCCGTTGTCTTCATTTCTCCCTGCCGGGCAGCTTCCAGAGCGGAAACAGCCTCTTCCAACGCATTCTCTGCTTTGGCAAGATTGATTGCGGCTGTCTGTGCTTGTGAGGAATTAGCTCCGTACTTGGCAACAGCATCATTATATTTAATCTGAGCCTTTTCCATATCAAGTGTTTTGTTTTCAACCTTGATTTGGGCTTTCTGTAGCTTTCCATCATCTATAATAGTAGCTGTCTCTTCCGTAGCCAGCCCCAGGGCAACCATCAGCGTCCTCATATCATCCGTAGGATCTGCCAGGTTTGTGAGAGATGCCCTTAACGACGTACCTGCCTGTGATGCCTTAATGCCGCTGTTAGCCATCAACCCGACTGCAAGGGCAACATCCTCAGCACTGTACCCTAATGCTCCGGCCACTGGCGCCACATATTTAAATGTCTCACCCATCATACTGACATTGGTATTTGCATTGCTGGATGCTTTCGCCAGAAGGTCCGCAAAATGCCCACTGTCTGCTGCTGATAACCCAAAAGCTGTCAATGCATCTGTCACAATATCAGAGGTAGTTCCCAATTCCTCCCCCGAAGCTGCGGCCAGATTCATAATTCCTTCCAGTCCACTCAACATATCCTCGGTCTTCCATCCAGCCATTGCCATATATTTCAGTGCTTCCGCAGATTCAGAAGCGGAAAACTTTGTAGTTTCCCCCATCTTTTTCGCCAAGGATTCCAGTTTTTGTAGATCACCTCCTGTTGCCCCTGATATGGCAGAAACTTCGGACATGGCGGATTCAAAATCTGCGGCAGTCTTCACAGCCTTCGTCCCTAGTGCCAAAATCGGAGTTGTAACCCCTAATGTCAGCTTATTACCTGCCGCAGACATCTTATCTCCCATGGAAATAATGCCATTTCCAAGTTTTTCCGCAGCATTTTCCATCTTATGCAGGCTTTCGTCCGCAGCATCCGTGTCAATAAAAATAGAGCCAAACAATTTGAATATTTCCATGCCATCATCCTATAATCCCCTTAACGCTCTTCAAAATATCCGCTGCCGTTTGCGGGGTTTCCTCTCTGCCTCTGCATCCAATCTTCTGCCTAAATTCCTCAAAATCCATATCTGCCTGATACATAATTGCCCATCGAAGAAATTGCTTGTCTTCCTCTTCGGCATCCAGTGCGTACTCAATCAATTCGCATCCATCAGAAAACGGCATGGAAAAAATGTCTTTCACATTTCCTCCATACCGTCTGTATAATAGATCTCTTAGCCTTGTACCTTCTCGCTCAAACTGGATGCTGACTTGAAAAAATTTAGGATATTATTCTCCTTACAGATTTTCTTGATATCCTCAATTGTAGTTTCCAAGGATTGCGTCCTGATATCGTCAGGACTTTTCTCGCAGATACCTGAAAACAATTCATAGAATGATTCTTCTATTTCAGGCTCTGTACAGGAACTCATGATGTCCATGAACACATCAATTCCTATCTGCCCTGCTGCTTCTTCCACTGTTTTCCCGTCTGCTTCCCGGTCTTTGACTTTCTTGCCTGCAGCATATGCGTTTTTAATTATCTGGACGATATTCCCTTTCCTAATCAGGCGTGCCATCTTGAAAACATCCTCAGTGTTAATTTTTCTCATGATTCACCTTCCTCCATACTCACTGGATGCTTTTTCGGATATAAGATTTTAAAGGGCGGACTGTCCAGATCATCAAATGTATAATGCCCATAGAAGGTCATGGGAATTGTGGCTTCGCCCTTATCCTGCACCGTCAGCTTCAGTCCTTCTGTGTTCAAGCCATTGTACACCTGTATGATTACAGGTTTATCGCTTCCGCTCAACGTCCCAACCCATGTTACATTATCAACGTAATCCGTCAATTCAATTGCCGCATTTCCTGTAATCACATCATATTCGGTATCCGACAACGTATCTACCGTGGCAGCACTCAATGCAGCCTTGATAGATTCCGTTGTGGTTTCAAGCACAGTAGCTTTCAGATACACATCCCATGAATCTATTACTTCAAGGCCTTTTGCACGTCCTTTGACGCCATCTACTTCAATCTGCCGAATCGCCGGAGTTGCTGAGAATTCACCTCCCCCTTTGGTGGCTCCGATTAATTTTCCCGCTACTACGGCAGAATCAAATGTATCATTGGATGTTCCGCCTTCCTCATAAATAAAATCCTTAAAAAAAGCACCTGCATCCAATAACAGGCGCTCCGGTGTATTCTTTGTAAATCCGGAAAATGCTTTCTTTTTTCCCATGCCTCATGTCTCCTTTTCAAATACATGCATTTCAAATTGTTCCCTTACCCTCTTTATGGTTTTGTCTGGATCTGATACATTCTGTCTCATCCCCTTGAATATGCGTATCAGGAATCGCTCCGTCACATGGACACATTGGTGCAGTTTCTTTTCCAGTTCATCCATCATGTTTTCTGCCCTGGAATAATATTCATTCTGGTCCCATGCGTTGATTTCCAGAGAATAGATCTGCTTCCCACAATTTTCAGACAGCCGCTTTGATGAAAAAACCATATATGGATAATCGGCATCCGCCGGCGCTTCCTCGTAAAATGCTCCTGTGAGCTGCTCCAATTCGTTCTTCAGCGCAATGCTCATTCATCTTCACCGCCTTCATAGTCTTCGCCGCTGATCAATGCCAGAGCCCTTGCTTCATCTTCCAGCGCAGATAAATACTGGCTCTCTATCTTGATGATTGTAGGAATATTCTCATATACAGTATTAGTCAAAATCCCGTGCTTTTTCATATTGCTAGGCCCCCGGTTCCTGCTTCCTGAAGTTCCAAGCTCCTGTTGAACACCATACCATGTATCATGCACGATTCCTACCTGCAGATCCACTTCCCGGCGCCTTGCCCAGTATTGGAAAGCCTTCTTGAGCCCGCTGACCCGTTTTGATTTCTGCATACTGCCATGGTATAACTTTTGGGCTGTTATATTAGCTGTTATGCAGATATATTGTCCTACATCCCTGAGTGCTGCTATAGAAAGCTCTTTTATTGTGTAGGAACATCTGTCAATGCTTGATACAATTGTCAACTTTCCTTTGATTGTCTTTGTTACTGACGGCGGCAATGGCATCCCTCACACCTCCATAACATGTTATTTCCAGCTCATTCCCGCTGGTTCGATATGTTCGCAAAACAGTGTATCTTATTCCTTCATGAATAAGATATTTCTGCCCTTGGTAATCCATGTAGTCTGTTATTTTGAACCTAATCTCCGGCTTGATATCTGCGGTCTGCGCCTGATAAAATTCAGACTGGCCGATTGATTTGATTTCAGCATACACCATTTCCGATATCTGTTCTCTGGTCACTGGATCACCATTTGCATCACGCTCTTTAGAAGGCACTAAATCCATAAAAAATATTACTTCGTCACGCATTTATATTCCTCCGCCATGCTCATTGCATCCCTCATTTTCTCATAATTTTGCTGAAACTGCTCTCCTCTCCCCAGATAATCAAACTGCGCCTTACAATACAATTCCACAGCCTTGTCCATAAGCGCATCATCCTTCTCAATATCAATTCCCACCCGGCGCATATCAAGCCGGGCAGCATCGATATTATTTGCGACGTCGCAATCCAGAAAAGTATGAGAGATCCGCATTGAATTCCTCACCTGCTCAACAGATATCATGGTGCCTGCCTCCATTCTACTCACTGTCCACAGATGCCTCTATAAGAAGGACATGTGCCTTGCTTGTTATGATATTTCCATCCATGATTCCATATCCTACATAATCCGTAGTACGTTCTTTCACATGATCCTCCGTCATCATACTAATTTCCTTATTGATATTCATGTGATACCCACTGTTGGCATTGGAGAAAAGAATTTCACCATCTTTCATGGAATCATCCTCCTTAACCGGAATACCAAGGATTCTGAACTGTCCCTGATGTGTTACGTCTGGGACGAATAGAGGGCGTTTGTTTTTATCCATAACCATAGCCAGCTTTTTCCAAACTGTGACAGAATTTGCATAAATTGCCAAACCGGATGCATATCCTGATTTTATTTTGGAGCGTGCGTTGATAATATCACCATACTCCGGAACTGTACCTGCAGCATATTCTACCACTTGGGGCTTTTCGGCTTCTGCAAGCAATGCCGTGACTGTGCCCATGGGTTCCGGCTTGCCAGATTCCGCCTTCGCTCCTTTTCCGTGAGTTGCGCCATACCCTGCTGCCGCTCCAAGCTTCTTCGCCATCTTCCTCTGAATGTATGGGATAAAATCCTCAATCGCCATCTCCTTGAGCTTCCATGATATGGTGATCGCCCTCGATAGCTCACATCCGCTGAGTTTAAACTCCTTGAATGTTTCCTTCCCATCATTCGTCTTTGTTTCTTCATCGTACCATTGCGCATCTGACGATGTATCCTCCTGAATCATGGTAAGTAACCCATTCACATAGGTTTTAAGCACATCAGAAAAATATGGATAATATTCTCCTACCATTTCCCATATCCCTCTGGTCACTGTCTCAGGAATTACAATTGAGGTATTCTTGGTAGTGTGTGTGTACGCCTCATTGACCAGGCGGAACTTCTCATTTTCAGTGATATTCAACGGTCTGCCCATCAGGGTCTTGGCCCATGCGTTTTTGTATTCCTCTGATTTCCATGCCTGCACCACCTTAGAATCTTCATTCTGCATTCCGTCACCGCCAAAAGAATCCTGCACAGGAATTTCTCCCCATGCAGGCGGCGCCTGGATGTTGTTTAACGCCTGGAAATTTGCTGCAGCCTGTGCAATGGCATCCCATTGCTGGTCAAGCTGTTTCACCTCTTCCATTTTTGCATTTGCCTCATCCACCTTGCCCTCATCCAGCAGCTTTTGCGCTTCGGCCATCATCTGTTTCCTCATTGCTTCATACTGTTTTCTGTTCATTTGATGTCTCCTCTCATTTTTAATAGATTGAATTGCGCAAGACAAGCGGCGGAGTTGCTTGATTCATCCGCCGCCTGTTCCATCGCTCTGTTCACTTTTTCCATCTGCTCCCTTGTAGGAAGTGTAAATAATGGCCCTGCCACCAACGTCTCTTGTGTATTCTCCTGGAACATAATGGCATCAATAAGTCCATGCTCCAATGCTTGGGATGCGGTAAGCCATGTTTCATGCTCCATCATCTCTATGGCATCCGCCTCCGACATCCCACTCTTGGCTGTATATGCAGAACACAATGCCAGATCTGCAGTCCGCAGTACCTCTGCTGTATGCTCCATGTCATTATGATTGCCGCCTGCAAATGTAGAAACACAATGCACCATCATAAGCGCTGTGGGAGACATTTCGCAATATGCCGCCATAGCCGCAACGCTTGCCGCACTGCAGGCTTCCCCTGTGATGTAGATCTTAACATGATCCTTTTTCTCCCGCAGAAGTGTGTAAATCTCTGATCCCACATCTATGACACCACCAGGAGAATTAATATACACTTCTATTTCATCCCCTTCCAGGAAAGCATCTACAATCTGCTGTACATCCTTCGGGCAGGTGCATTCTTCCCCGAAATAATCATAATACGCCTTGTACTCGTTCGGCACCATGACACCCCTGATATTGATCTTGTGTTTCATTCATACTCCTTTCTGCTGCTTTCAATAGCTGTGTAATCATGCCTGATATCACCATACAGTTTTCACTGTTCATCTTCCCCAGCATATTTTCCAAGAGATCGACAACCTGTGTATCAAGTCTCCTGATAGGCTTATCTCCGCCTTCCACCGGAGCCATATTCATAACCGCACGCCATTCATTGGGCGTCATAGCCCCTCGATCAACCATGGCCTGCATAGCAAGCTTTGATGTGAGGCTGGCGCATTGGAGATTGCTTGCCTCGAACACAATCTTATTTCCGCATCCTCGCTCCCGCCTGGAGAACAGCTTGACAGAATATGACTCCCCCATCTGAACTGCAATCGGCTCCACCTCCGCTTCATAATATGCGTTCCATTCATCCTCTGTCCATCTGGATTGTACTATCATTTCATTGGTATTGAAAAATGAATAGATACGATTAATCGTTTCTTTCGTCTGCATGGCATTTGGGACATAATCCTTTGGCTCAATCCTCATTGCTGTTGCCTTCGCATCCACCCCAGCCGCACCAAATGTATCGCTTTCCACGCTGAGATAATTATCCACGAATTCCTTCACGTTTTTCTTAATATCTTCTGGACGCATAGAATTGGTGAACGTCAGGAGCCACCGTATAATACCACTATTTTTGATTGCCTTGATGATTCCTTGGTCAATAGTCCCGATGACCTCCATCATGGAAGCAAGTGCTGGCGCTGGACTTTCCCCAAAAATGTCATGCTCATTAAAATCTTGCCTCAAATGGATAATCTGGTCATATGGAAAAATTCCCATCTTGCCATTTCTGTACTGGAATTTCAGGTACAGTTCCCTATTCACATACTGCGTTTCGCACATGACACAGGGTACAGGATACAACTGCATAGGCTTGCCGTTCATATCGTCGCGTATGATCAGGATGAAAGCATTGTTGTTTAAGCATAATTGTGTGGCCACTTTTTCTTGGAACTGCTGTCCTGTCATGTAAGGGTTTGGCTCTGACAGAAGAAATCGAATATTGGCATCCGGGTTCACTTTCAGGATATCTGTGTCAGCTCGTATGTGTTTTCCGACCAATTTACCCACCGCTTTAACTTTGGGCCGGATGCATGACCTTACAATGTCACTGTCAAACAGTCTCCCGTTCCACGAATAAAAATGCTCCCCATATGTAGTCACCATCTGCATGACATTCTTATCAGCTTTTTCATCCTGCAGTTTTCTTTTTCTAAATAGTCCCATTGCATCCTCCATTAAGCAACCAGACTAAGGTATTCTTCCAGATTATCCTCCAATATCACGTATGCATCCAACAGACTGGCTGTGCCGTCAATGCGCTTGGTGGAGCCCTGGTTCCCTTTTGCCGGCTGAATGTTATCGTTTCTGTCAATATCCACGGATGTATTACATAAACACCATTTTAAAACCGGGTTGTTGTTATAGATGACTTTTTTCTTCTCCAAATCCGCCCCCAATGACTTCATGGGACCGGACAATGTTTTCTTCCCCTGATGCACCAGGCTTACCACCGCAGGGCCAAAGGTATTTCCCATGTCCTCAATGAAATAACTTGCACTCCATGCATCCACACCGCACTTGAACAAGTAGATATCATCCTGCTCCTGAACTTCCTTATACCACTCCGTAATATATCTGTAATGCATCTTGTTTCCCGGACAAGTCCTGACATAACCTTTTTCAATCCAGATATCATATGGCACCTTATCTTCTTTTACACGTTTTTCTACCAGATCTTCTGGAATCCAGTACATCTGTTTTACATAGATATTGTCATCTTCCGGAACCATAAACAGAATCGTGGCACATGTCAGATCGATCGTACTTGAAAGATCGCAACCGCCGATCCCATACCTTGGTTTCAAAAGTTCAATGTCGTACAGGGCTTTGTTCTCGATCTGTTCAAATGTAAGCCATGCCTCTGTTGATGTTTCCCGAATATTGAATTCCTTGCAGACAAGATTTTTCACAAGGCTGTGGTTTTCCATTGCCTTGCGCACTTTTTCTCTTAGAGTATCTTGATTCTTGATAGTGCCCAATCCAGGATTTGCTTTTTTCCAACATTTGGGATCAATCCATTCCGCTCTCTTGTCAAGTTCATAAATGAAAGGGAAAAAATGAATGTCCTTATATCCGTCATTGTCAAACAGCCCATTTATGACATTCTCTGCCTCTTCATATTTCTGATCATAGATATCTTCACGGATGGTTCCAGCAGTGGATGTGATATAGATAAGCGGCTGCTCTCTGGCTGAAACACCATCCGCTATAATATCATACAGTTTGCGGCCATCCTTCCACTGGTGGATCTCATCCATCAAAGCACAGTGAACATTCAATCCATCTAATGTATCGCTGTCAGATGCCAGTGGTTTGAAAGCGCCATCATTGAATAGCTCACTGGATAGTTCTGCCACCAGTGACTTGATTCGCCTGGACAGCACTTGGGATTTTCTGACCATGCGCTTAGATTCCGTCCAAATGATCTTCGCCTGATCCTTTTTCGTTGCCACTGCATACACTTCAGGCCCCGGTTCCCCATCACCTACAAGCATATACAGTCCTACTATGGAAGATAGCAGAGACTTTCCGTTTTTCTTTCCCACAATCAGGACAGATTCTCGACACATCCGATTCCCATTAATATCAATGAATCCAAATATAGCTGCCAGATGCGCCTTCTCCCAAAGTTCCAGCCGCACTGGCCTTCCGATCTGCCCCTTTTTTCCTTTGGACAGTCTGCAATAGTTTTCCGCAAACTCCAACACATGGTTCGCTCTTTTGGCGGAATAGAAATATTCTCCTGGATGTTCTATCAGGTAGAACAGATACTTATACCAGCGGTAGATCTTGTTGCCAACTACCTCCAGACCGCCTTCAATGGTTTTCCAGTATTCAAGGATTGGATTATAGTCTTCAGCGTAGGCAATCCGCTTCATACGTCCTCCCTGTCATTGACAAAATCTTCAAATCCATCATCATTGCATGTACTTGTCTGTATCGTCTTCGGCATACAGTCGATCAAAATTTTCATAGCCTGGGTCTGTTTCTGCGACAGTTGCAGATAGGTCTGGGATTCCGGGCTCTGCTTGGTTCCGTACTGGTTCTCGCCGTTCTTATAGACTGCGGTGGTTCCTTCCCGGTTGATGATATCACGGAGCTCCTGCATGGTTATGGTCATGAATGCCACATCCGCAATTGTTGTGAAGACCAGCTTTTTCTTATTTTCATCAATCCCCTTGAAAAGCCTCTTAAGTCTTGCCTCTTCTTTTTTAATCCGTTTTAATTTTTCCAGATATTCAATTGTGCCATCTGCATTTTTCAGTCCAATTTGGCCATCCATATACCACACCCCCTTTATACGCGACCTGTGTATTACAGAAAAGTCACCCCTACGGTCTCTGAGAAACGCACTGAAAACATTTTGCAGGGGGGACTAACTCTCATATCTTGCAAAATATTTTCCGATAATTTCTCTTGCCTTGCGCTTATCTTTTCGCTCTTCATCCAGTTCGGCCCTCCGCACACATTCTTCATATTCTGCACCTACGTATATCAACTCTGCTCCCAGCCTGTTCCTTAGCATCATACGTTCTCCCTTGCGCGGAAGTCCTGCGATTATCCATATATTCTTACAATCAATCCTTCTATTTTCAATCAATCCATAGAGGCACTCTCTCAATGCGAAAACGGCAGGAAGCAAATTATCAGGAAGTGCAAGCTTATCATCCAAACTGATCGCTGTTCCCAAATAATCTAAATCTACAACCAAATCTCCCTTTTGTTTATTTGCTTTCACGAACGTTGTTTTTCCTCCTGCTGGTGGACCATATACAATATAGCATTTCTGTCTTTGCTCTTCCTCCTCTATCTTTGCATTGAAATTTCTCTTGTCAATCTCTCTAACAGATATTGGTTGTCCCTCTGAATCAAACGTACATGTTGGCTGCATACGTTTGTTGAGCCCATGCCCTTCAAATAGATCATGGCATTCTTTGCAGACATACATCAGTTTTTTATAATTTAAGCATACATCAGGATCGGTTATATTTTCTGGTGTCAGCGTTGTCTTATGATGAACTATATAGCCTGGATTGTTGTGGCATTGCTCACATAATCCGCCATCTACCAGCATTCTGCTCTGTATGTATGCATTCCTGCATTTCTTCCACTTTGGGGAACTATAGAATGTGGTTGCCCAGTCTTGCGCCATGATTTATACTCCTGCTGTCCCATGATTTCCTTAACGCAAAAAGACACGGCTGCTGCCATGCCCTCATTGTTGAAATCTATCTGGGAGGTTATCTACCTCTCCAATTATTATTATAACGTTGCGTTTGTTGCGTGCGTTGCGATTTTAAGAAAATTATCAATTTTTCTACTCACATTGCTTTTATCAAGATGTACTGCTTTTCCTATTAGCACCTGAGGAATCCCCTCGATGTAATACATACGGAAAATCCTGCGTGTCAGACTATCGTTGATATTCTCTATGAAATCCTCAATGCTGCTGCATTCCTTTTCCAGTTCAGCAATCCTTTTCCAGTATCGTTTTTCATTCCGCTGAATCCTCTCCCAGTCAAAGCCTACTACTGCCTGCGGCACAGGGTAGCCACTACGATAATCATTGATAATACTGCTGCATTTCATTTCTTCAATGTCCGGATATGTAATTTTTTCCATCAGCTCTTTGATTTCCGCTTGCATACTTCTGTATGATTCTAACTGCTCTCTGGTCATTATCTGTATTCCTCCCTGTGCCTGCTGCCATATAGATTTGCGACATCGCAACGATTAATTTTACATCCCTGCTTGTGCCATTATGGTGCACATTTCAAAGTATTCCTCTGATTCCTTCTATTGCATCCAGGCATTCATTCCATCCTATCTTGTATGATGGCACTTTTCCGCCATTAGCAATATACTCACTGGTATATGTTCCACAGAGTTCCATCCGCTCCGGCATTGGCACCAGAGGGCACCAATCCGGCTTTATACTCCTATTCGCATTTAGTTTTCCACATCCCCTGCAGACATTACCTTTCCATAACTCACCTGATGTATCCTCCACATCCATCTCCATGGAGCACTCTGTGCAATTCTCCGGTATCTCCAACACCAGTATTGCCTTCATTCTGCACCTCCTTCTCAATCCTGCTGCCCTGTCCTGGATTCCATCAGCTGCTCTAATGCCCTCTGCGCTTCGCTGTATGTATGGAATATCCTGTAATAATCCAGATACAGCGTTCCGTTCTGCAGGGATTCCATGTCGCAGATCGTCTCGCCGCCGGATTCCACGAACAGTACTCTGCCGTCATTCCTGATTTCAATGCGGTCTACAGTATGCGGTACCGGGTACCCACAGAATATATCTGGGTCTGCGTCAATCCTGTATAATGTGTCGCCGGGTCGGCATGGCAGTTCAACCAGCAGCCCCTTTTTCGCCAGTTCCCTGTAATGCATCAGCTCCCTTGCCTGCATGGAATATTCCATATCCACCATTCTAAGCTGTCCGGGGTCAAGGCCGCTCATCTCATAATCCCTAAGCTTGCACAGGGCACCTGTCAGCTCTTTCGGCGCTTGTCTGATATCATAATCTTTCAAGCCCCATTCGCCGCTCTCATTTGTCCATGTCAGTCTTTTCTGGTTCTCCATAATGTTCAATCCTCTCTTTTTTCAGAACAGGCTCATCTGCCCGTCACATTGCTTGCCGCTACTTGTCTTTTTCGGCTTTCTTGGTGTGTACTCTTTTTCATTTCCGAACGCATCTATTGGAAAGAATGCGAAACTATGGCATTTGTTCGGTGACTTGGCTGCTGCTTCGCTGATTTCCCTGCTCTGCTCATCACACCATATGCCATTTCCGGTACATAGATAGCAGCAATACCTGCAGTACTGTTTCATTATTCCTCCACCTTATTGTACGCATCCTGTCCAGCTCTGCACAGTTCCGGCAGGTTGGATCTCACTAATGCCGCAGGAATCGGTGGACACACGGCATTTCCGCACCGCTTCACCTGCTCGCTCCTTTGGTATGTTTTCCCATCACTATCCCTGTCAATGATATAATCGTTAGGGAAACCTTGGCACCCATACAATTCCTTCGGTTCCAGCATCCGCAGGCCGATATCAACTATCTGGTAATCTACACCATGGATGGTCACAAGCCCAAATCTGTCCTGCGCCGTCACGGTGTCCAACGGCTCCTTGATGTCCTGCCCTGTACCCTGTCCGTAATACTTAATCAAGTAGGCCCGCACCTCCCCGAAGTGCCCCGGGGAACATGTGACCGTATGCAGCGGCTCCCTTACATCCTGGCCAGTTCCACTCTTATAGAATTTGCTCAGGAATGATGCCACCAGGCCATACCGGTTGGATGCATCCACTGTCATGATGGGGCCTTCTATACCCTGGCCCCGCACCTCATCCTTCGATGTCTCAGAGTGATACTGTATCAACGCCGGAGAGAACATCCTTTCACCCTCCTGTACAACATATGGGTCAGGATTATCCAGCACAAACTTCCTTACCCCTCTGGCAATCCTGTCCATGGTCTTTTCTGCCAGCGGCCTGACCGCCCGGATGCCGTACTGTTCCTTGATTTCCTCCGCCGTGCCGAAAATGCTGGGGCACGGCAAAGAGAAATCTATCTGTGTATATGCCCCTATGTAAGGCTTACGCAAGCCTGCCGCAACCTCCGGGCTATCTGTCGGGGCATGTGTCGGCTCTGGCCAGACAATCAGCCTGCCGTCACATCTGGCAATCAGGAAGAACCGCTTACGCATGGTAGGCGCTCCGTAGTCTGCCGCAACCAGTTCACGATATTCTACCTGGTACCCTAAGGCTTCCAGCTGGCTGACGAACTTCCGGAACGTCACGCCCTGCTTTGCCTTTATAGGGCGATGCCCCCGGTTTAGTGGCCCCCAGGTCTTGAATTCCTCCACGTTCTCCAGCATGATTACCCGTGGCCGAACCGTTCCCGCCCACCGCAGGGCCACCCATGCAAGGCCCCGTATATTTTTATCCTTTGGTTTCCCGCCCTTGGCCTTGGAGAAGTGCTTGCAGTCCGGGCTAAACCATGCCAGTGCCACAGGATACCCTTTGCAGGCCTTTACCGGGTCAACATCCCAAACAGATTCACAGTAATGTTCTGTATTGGGATGATTCGTTTTGTGCATCCGGATAGCTTCAGGGTCATGATTGATGGCGATATCCACCCCCATGCCCGTAGCCATTTCTATGCCGGTGCTGGCGCCGCCCCCACCAGCAAAGTTATCTACAATCAATTCACCGTTTATCATGGTATCATCTCCGGAAAATCATACACCGACATCTGCATGTCCTGTTTGTAATTCATCCAGACTACTTCTTCCCTGGGACTTCCACCCTCTGAACAGCTCACAAAATATTCCTTGTGCCAGCCATTCAGATGTCTGTTGTATATATCCGATTCGTATCCAGATACCATAATCTTTGCGCGGCTCTGCAAGATGGTCTCCAGCAATTCCTCATGGTCTGCATCCGTCATCTCATGCTTATACTGTTTTCCGCTTCTGGTACCCA
>CAMWLE010000021.1 GCA_947175015.1 uncultured bacterium | reverse complement strand
GGCAAATTGGTTATTTCTGAAATATGCTCGGCTGAGACACCATTTTGAAGCATTGTAGCTATCAGGTTGTATTGTCCTTCTTTGATACCTTCTTTTCGCCCTTCTTCCTTTGCCTCCTTACGGAACAATCTCATGGTTTTCTTTTCGTCATACTCTGTCAACAGCATTTTTTTCACCTCCGCACGAAAAGGAATTAAGATATCTGCCATAATTCCCTGCCTGATACAATATGTTACCGCAATATCCACCGACCGTTCCGCGGAATAGCCGTTTTGCAGCAATTCTCTGATCTTCGCCACAAAAAGGGAATATTCCTCCAGCCGCCTGCACCCGTCCATTAATCCTTTATTATGTCCGCTATTGATGTTCAATACCCGGACTGTCAGTTCCAGGCAGGATTCCCGTCTGTTACCCTGTTCATCTGCGAAGGCGTCTGCCAGACACAGATATTGTTCATCCGGAACCGCACCGTCGCCGTTGTAAAATACAATACACCGGGGTGCAGGGAGCTTAATCAGCGATTTCCCATATAAGTTTACATCCATTCCCTCCACAAGCGCCTCAAATTCAGCCGCCAGGTACAGCAGGAACCTCAGGGGCATGTTGGGGCAGTCCGTACTTTGGTGCTCATACAGGTTCATCGTTCCCGCCAATATAAATGCCGTATCATTGTTCATAGACATATACACCACATTCTTAAGGGTGACAATCCGCATCGCGTGCTCATCCTGGTAATCTGTGCCATTCAAGGCATTATAGAGCTGAAGCAGCGCTTGGCGGTCCTTTTCAAAAATATAACAGAACAATCTGTCCTTTATCTTACGGTTGCTGAAAAAACGTTTCATTCTGCGGTGAAACCGCTGTCCTTTGGGTGGGAAGTTCAATATTCTGGTCTTCATACGCATTCTCCCTTTCTGAAATTGTCAGCAGGGATCCTTTCGGACAACCCTGTACCTGCCATCATGTGAAAATTTCGGCAGAAACTGCCCGAATGTGCGATATGCACTGCTTCACGAACTTACTGATAAAATCAGTATAGATTACTCTTGCCGGTTTGTCAACTATTTTATCCGCTGAGACGCATGCGCTTATGTAAGGTGTTGCTGTTCAGCATTCGCAGCCGTAAGGCGATTCATATTTCACCTGTTTCGTATACATTGAAATATCTATTATAACGCAACCGCCAATCCAGTTGATGAAACAGACAGTATAATATATGAAAAAATGATACAGTTTGTGTGCCAAATATGGTATGATGTATCTAATGATTTCGGAAAGAGAGTAAAGTATATGAGAGCGAAAATGATTGATTATTTACTGCTTCATGCGAATCCATCTATTCAGTACCGTGTGAAAACGGAGGTTATGCATCAGGAATTATCTGTTGAGGAGAAGGATCAATTACAGGCAAAAATCCTGGAAGAACCGATTATAAGATCTATCATAGCCTGCCAAAAGGAAAACGGGTGGCTTGGCAACGGTTTTCACGGACCAAACAAAAATGCAGGACCATTTGAAAATCAGGAAGTCGGAACAAAATATCTTGGTGAAAAGCTGGTGTATAAAGACACTCCGGTATTGAAAAGGGCTATGGAAGCATTTGTTACAACGAACCTGACTGATCTTTGTTACTGCACAAAAGGCAAATATTTTGATGAGTTTCGATTTGCCGCAAACGGTCAAAATATTATCCGTTGTGCCTGTATTGCCCGTTCCGGCTACGATGATGTTATTGATATAAAACCGCAGATACAGTTAGCGCTTGACTCATTTCAGCGTGTGCTTGAAGTGGATTCAGCATTAGACATAACAAGATTGAGGAAGAGCGGAGGCAAGGAAAAACGCGTATTCAATGATTATGAAAAGTGGCCCTGCTATTATCATCTTGATATTCTCGCGCATACAAATTCTTGGAAAACGGAAGAAAATAGAAAAATGCTTGCCGAATCATTTAAAAAGCTGATGAGAACAGATCGCCCCGAAAAACAGGTCGGCGGTGATTCCTGGGTCGGATATGTGCTTGGGACACTTGGTTGTTTCAAAGAAGGATATCAGCTTGGTTATGACGAAAACGGAATGCACTATACTTATTTTGACAGAGTGGAATGGCTATGTCGATGCGGACTTGCACCGTATCTTGAACCGCTGCAGCGTGAAGTGGAAATTCTGCAGGATGCAGTCAGCGGAGACGGAATTTGCATGGCGCCGATTGCAGAGAACCAGTTAAAAGGATTCAGTACCTATGGCGGCCAGCAGTTAGAAATTGATTGGAAAACTTCAACACGAAGATTCTGCGACATCACTTTTAGAGCTTTGCTGATCATGTATTATTCAAAGAAGTGAAACGGAATCTTCTGGAAAGTGGGATACTTGTTTGCCTGCGGCAATTTTAAGGGAAATGTATTCATCACGGACACCGCGGAATTAAGAAAAATAAATAGAGCCGGGAAAACAAATCTATTATTAGAAGTACAGTTTGGTGTCAGGAGATTATTTGGAAATTGATTATCAGGATAATCGAAATGTAATAGAAGTTTTTTGTTAGATAGGAGGAAGATAAGATGGTAATTGGAATTATAGGTGAAAGCTGTACAGGTAAATCTACGCTTGCTGAAAAGCTGAAGAATTTGTTTAACGCTGAAGTTTATACTGGCAAAGATTATATGCGCCTTGCGAAGAATGAAAGCATGGCGAAGAAAATTTTTCAGAAGAAAATGAGTGAGGCAACATCTGATTTACATATTATCTATGTAATTTCTGAAAAAGAACATTTAGATATGCTGCCGGAAAAGGCATTTAGAATTCTTGTCACAGCGGAATTGGATACAATTAAAGAGAGATTTGCGCAACGTATGCATGGAAATTTACCAGTTCCGGTAGCGGCCATGCTGGATAGAAAACACGGATGCTTTGATTCTGTGAAATATGATATACACATAAAGTCTGGTGAAGGTGATTGGGATGAAGTATGTTTATCCATTCGGAACGCAATTAGTGCCCCTTAAAACTATGACTTTTTCTCAATAACTACGAATTTTCCGCCGGATGAATTATATTGCAGGCATATGGGGGAAGGAGTTTCCTTTTTCATTGGAATATCAAAAAAAGAGTAGATCAGGGAAATGGTTGGACGGAGGGAAGGAAAGAGAAATGGGAAACGGGGGCTTTATAAAAATCTTGCAGATGAAAGGAAAAGCAATTCGGCTATGAAGCAAAAAATGATAGATTTTTTATTGGATAATGCGAATCCTTCGATTAAGCTGAGAGTAAAAAAAGAAATTCTGAGAAATATTACCAAGCAGGAAGAAACGCAATTACAGGAACAAATATTGGAAGAAAAGATTATCAGGCTGATTGGAGAGAAACAATTGGCAAACGGCTGGATAGGCTTGGGATTTCACGGAAGCAGCAAAGATGCCGGTCAATATGACAACCAGGAAGTAGGCACGAAATATATGGGGGAGAAGGGATTAAAGGGAACAGAGCTTTTGGACAGAGCCATGGACGCGTATGCTACTACCAAATTAACGGATAGGTGTTATGGAACCAAAGGAGAATACTGGAGTGAATTTGAAGTTCCGGCACAAGGCCCAAATATTGTCAGATGCGCCTGCATTGCAAGGGCTCATTATGATGATGTCATAGATATCTCGCCGCAAATCAGGCTTTCCCTGGAATCCTTTCAGAGGGTGACGCAGGTGGATTCTATATGGGATGTTTCCCGTCCTGTAAAAAAGGGCAGGCTGTTTAACAAAAATGAAAGATGGCCATGCAGGTATCACCTTGAAATACTGACATTTACGGCAGAACAATGGAAAAATGAAGAGAATGTTGCCATGCTTGCAGAGGCTTTTCGGAGGCTGATGCGAACAGACAGGGAGGAAATCATAAATACCCCTGTGAGATGTTGGGTGGGCAATCATGCCGTGGGACCGGGATGGCTGCTGAATGAGGGCTACTCTATCTCAGGGGACGGCCTGAACGGTCATGCAAGCGATGGGGTACGCAGAACAAATCTGGAAAAAGTAGAATGGTTATCGCGCTGTGGCTTGTATCCTCATTTGCCGGAGCTTAGGGAAGAGGTGGAATTTATTCTTGACAATATCAATTCGGACGGATGCTGTTCTGTTGCAATGTACGATGGAGAGTTCAGAGGATGGTCGCCGTATTTTGGGGCACAATTGGAGACGGATTGGAGGGCACAGATTCGCAGGCAATGTGATGTTACTTTCAGGGTATTGCTGATTATTCATTACGCGGGGATCATGTAGGATTGAAGAATGTGGAAGTGTAATATGCCCAAAGGCACATTGGAGAAATTCCCGACTATGTGGCGGATGAAAAATTCTTCCTTGTCGGCGGACTTAAGATTCCCAAAGCCTATTACAGTGAATGCCGGCAGCATCCGATAGTGTAATAAGAATGGACTGCAAAAATAATAGTGAGGAAAAGTAAATATGCTTATCTTAGATTTTTTATTAGAAAACGGCGGGAGCAGCGTTAAATATCGTACAAGGCGAGATATACTGAATGACGATATACATAGTGATGAAATGTATTCTATTCAAAAGGAAATTCTATGTAAATATCAAGTGCGTAAGCTTCTTGATAATCAACATGAGGATGGCTGGTTTGGAGACGAGTTACATGGTGGAAGAGGAAAGGGAATAGATTCCAGTATTTCCTATCTAATAAACCGGGGGGTTGAAAAAGATCATCCTGCAATGAAGAAGGCTATTGAGGCATTGCTTAGTGCTGGGGAAGATAAACCGTATAGAACTACGTTTAGAGGCGGAAGTGCTCTTGATAAAGGCGGACGCGGAGGTAATGAAGCGGTTAAAGCAGGAGTTTTGGCTGAACTTGGTGCTGAAAACAACATAATTGTACGTAATCAAATTAATATATCCCTTCAGTATTTGCGGGATTCTTTATCGTATAAAACAATTGATGATTTTTCGATTGTTAATAGCAAAGGAATTAGATATTACACGCAAGATGCACATTTCCCAGGTGCAAATCATTTAAATTTGTTAAGCATTACTGAACAATGGAGAAATCCTGAAAATTTGGAATTGTTAAAAAGCTCATTGTGTCATTGCATGAAAATAATGATGAAAGCCGAAGAGCATATAACGTTTAAATCAAATTCACATTTTGTTGGTCCGTTTAATTTTGATTGGAAAATATCTAATTTTGATATTGCTGATATGAAACAGGATTCCTATGCGTTGGTTTGGTGGTTGCGGAGCTTATATAAATTGTCACAGATAGGTGTTGTTTTTGACGTTCCGGAATTGAAAACAGCTTATGATTATCTTTATCAATTATTGATTACTCAAGATATTATACATTCGCAAACTGATTTGAGTTTGAAAAGATTTAAGGATATATTGTCAATAGAAGATAGCTGGAAAAATAAAAATAGTATGTATTGTGATATATTGTTTTGGTGTGCAATTACATTGCATAATGTGGGATATGATGTGCAAAATATCAGATTAGAATAAGAATAAACCAAATCAAAGAGAGATAGACAATTCTTATATGTGTTTCACATTTTCCAGAAGATTTTGTGTAATAAAAATGAAAAAGGGGAATTCCTGAGACCGGATGGAGTGCATTGCATTCTGTCCGGTTTTGGCGTTTTGCAAAATAAGTATGCTCATAGCCAGCGAAGCAGTTAAGGAAATCAGTTGCTATTAGAGAGAAGAAAAGCACAGGTTCCTGTTCGGGGGATAATAACTTAACATAAATGGAAACAAAAAAGTTTCTCTTTATGCGCTACCATTTCTGCTTAAAATCATTTAGAATGAAACTATGAAAAGGGAATATCTGAGAACGGGAACTTTGTGTTCTGGCTGATTTCGGATAAAAGTGGGTCTGGTTTTGGGGATTGCCTTATAATGAAGATTCTGTGCATGCTTTATAAACGGCATAAGGAAATAAAAGGGGAAGAAAAATACAAAAGAGGATAAAAGGAGAATGACAGGGGAATGACAGAGGAGTGGCAAACAGGTGGCCTGATGGAATGTTTTCAAGAATGGTCCGAAGGATATATAACGAAATTTGCGCAGGAATATAAGAAGGGGTGTAATAAGGAATGTAATCAGATATTGAAAAAGGAACGAATGGGAAGAGGGGTTTCTCAGGATAAATTATCCAAGGGGCTTTTAAGCAGGGCAACGTTGCGGGATTTGGAAGAAGGTCAGATCGGATGGAGCAAGACCATGGGGGATATGCTCATGCATCGAATGGGGATCAGTACGGATTATTTCGAGACAGTGGTTTTTAGCAAAGAATTAGAGCGATGGCGGAGCCGGGAGGATATCTGCCGATTGGTTCCGGAAAAGCCTCAGGATGCAAAGGACAGAATTCAGGAGTATCGGCAAAAGTATCAAAAGCGGGAAACATTTGAGGAGCAATTTCTACTGAAAGCAGAAGTGATATTGATGATATCGTGTGGAAATTCATGGAACGAAGATTTGTTCGGGGGGGCTGAGGGTTCAGGAAGCGATGAACTTCTTAAGATGGCAGAAAGGGCAGCTGCATGTACGATTCCCACCGATTGGGAAAACGGATTGGAAAAATTGTGGCTGGCGCCATCGGAGTTGGAAGCGCTTCTGTTGGTAGGAGGCGTGCAGGCGCTTCGCGGTGAGGTTGATGCGGCATGGAAGCTGCAGCAGGAGGTATGGGAATATCCTGGGATGCGGCAATGGAAAGAGCGGATGGAAGTGCTTATCAAACCGCAGGCGGCAGTGCTGGGGATAGAACTGGCATTGCGGAGGAAGGATGTGGATGCAGCTTATAAAATGGGCCAGGAAGCACTGGAACTGCTGCGCCGGAACCAGAGTCAGCGTTATTTGTTGCCTTTGTTGGATTCCCTGGGCAATATTCCGATACAGGATGAGAAATCAGCAGAATATCTGAAGCAGGCGGCAAAATTTGCCCAAACTTTTCGGCGGATTTATGAAATGTATGACTGCCCGGGATATAGGATGTGGCAGAGTATTGATATGAATCGCACAAGGGAAATGGGGGTGTCGCTGGAAATGTTGCGTATGTTCCATGGAAAATCACGTGCAAAGGCAATCATTGACAAAGAAGGGCAGATTGTCACGCAGCGGCATCTGGCTAAGATAGAGCAGGGGATACATAGGCCCTCCACTGAAAACTATCGAAGATTGATAAAGCAATATGGGAAGTACGAAGGATGGGGAGTTACCATATTGGAAACGGATTCGGTGGAAGTACTGGAATTGAGACAACAGATTTCTGACTTGATAGGATTCGGCAAGTGGGAAGAGGCGGAATGGGAAATTAGGAGATTTCGCAGAATGGTGGATACCAGATACCCAAAAGTGAAACAGGAATTATTATTATGGGAGGCGTTGCTTAAAAAGAAGAAGGATCATGCCTTGGAAGAGAGCCTGAAAATGTTATTCAAAGCATTGAATTGTACCATACCGGAGATGAATGAGAAGAACATGGGGAATTGGGGTTTCCGGCAGGAGGAGATCGTGATTGTTGGTAATATAGCCATCCTGTGTCATAAGTTGGGAAAGTTGGATGAGGCAAAGGCGTGGTTTGAGGCAGTGCTGTGTTCTATGAAAAAACAGGAGGACAGAACAGGAGTCAAGTGCACAGGCTATGATATGATAATATGTGCTTATGAGAATTTGCTGGCAGATATGGGGGTTCAAGAGAAGGCATTGCAAGCGGAGGATGCTGCTGTCAGGGTATCATTGGAATCTTCCCAAATTCGTTGTCTGCCAACCATGTTTTATCGAATTGCATGGAATTCTTATGAGATTTCATCAGGCGATATTGAAATGCAGAAACGATTTCGGCCAAAATGGAGGGAGGCATATCGAATCAGTGAAGTAATAGATGACTATATTTATGATGACAGGCATAAAGCTTTCTTGAATGTCGGCAGCAGGAGGGAAAAGTTTTTGCATGTGGAGGAATAAGTGAGGGCGCGAGTTTTTCACTGTGATTATAAAAATTTTAGAAAAGATAAAACAGTCTATTTGGAGGATAGATTAAAATGATAAGAAAAGGAATCCCTGAAAAATATGGTCTGTGGAGCAACTTACGCTTCATATTGCATTATGCATGGAAGTGGAGGCCTTCTTTTCTTGTGGCACATGTACTGAGTGTACCGTTGTCACTGTTACTGTCCGTGGCCGGCAGTTACGTTACAAAGCTTTTGATAGACAACATGGAACAGGGGAAAGGAACGGACAAGATCGCCTTATTGATTCTGTCCTATGCTATTTTTATGATTGCCATGAATCTGCTGTCCGGATGGCTCGAGAAGGTGATTCGGTCATCACAGTACTATTTTCAGTTCCGCTTCAACTATATGAAGAACAACAAGCTGATGCATACAGATTACTGCAACGTAGAGAGCACCAAAGGGATGGAGATGCAGGAAAAAGCAGGCTACGGGCAGGAGGGAGAGGGGATGTTGAACGACTTGTCGAACTTGTATAAGAGTGTCTTGGGGATTTTCCTGTATGGTGGGGCTGCAGCTACACTGAACCCGGCTGTCATACTTGTTATCATTGCGGCTACGGCGGTGAATTTCCTGATGGTAAGGCGCGGGCGCAGGGTTTCGGAGAAGATTCAGGAGAAAGATATGTCTATAAGCAGGAAGCGGTTATATCTGTGCAATCTTTCCTATGATTATCATGCAGCTAAGGATATCAAGATGTACGGGATGCGGGGGGTGATCCGGGAGCTGGCGGACAGGCTTGGCAGGGAACAGCTCTCTTGCCGCAGGGCCTCATCCCTTTGCTGGCGTCTGGGCGATGCGGTGGAGGCAATTTGCTATTTCCTTACCCAAGGGGCAGTATATTTCTACCTGATCCACGGGATTCTTGGGGGGAGGATCTCGGCGGGCGACTTTGTATTTCTGTATGGTATGACTATGGGGCTGTCTGAATGGATCAATTCCATCATAACGCAGGCTGGCGGTATCCTTCAGAAGAGCAAGAAGGTTTCCTATTTGAGGGAATATCTTGATATGGAGGAGTTATACAATCATGGGCAGGGTGTGGAGGTGAAGTCCGCGGAAGGCGGGCTTGGAATCCGGTTGGAGGATGTAAGCTATAGTTACAGTCCATCAGGAGAACAGACTTTGTTCAGCGTCAATCTCCATATCAGACCCGGAGAAAAGGTGGCTCTTGTGGGAAAGAACGGTGCCGGCAAGACGACCTTGGTGAAGCTTCTGTGCGGCTTATATTTTCCAACAGAGGGACATGTATTTGTGGATGGGCATAATTCTGCATCGTACAATATTGGCGATTACTATTCTCTGTTCTCGCCGGTATTCCAGGATATTTCTATCATAGGTATCACTGTGGAGAGGTTTGTGGGAAGTTGGGAAGGGAAAGGGGAGATTGACCGTGGAAAGGTGGAAAACTGTCTGAAAAGGGTCGGACTTTGGCAGCGGATACAGGAGTTGCCTAAGGGGCTCGGAACAATACTGGGGAAGGGAATCTATGAGGATTCCGTGGAGTTTTCCGGTGGAGAGATGCAAAAGCTGCTTCTGGCGCGGGCACTGTACAAGGATGCGCCCATTGTGGTTTTGGATGAACCCACTTCCGCACTGGATCCCCTTGCGGAACAGGAACTGTATGAGGATTTCTATCGTCTGGCGGGAGAGAAGACAGTCATATTTATTTCTCATAGACTTGCATCTACCAGATTCTGCGATCGTATTATTTTTATGGAAAATGGGTGCATTCTGGAAGAGGGAAATCACGATGAGCTGATGGAGGCGGGAGGGGAATATGCCCGGATGTTCCAACTGCAGAGTACATACTATAGGGAGGTGGGATAGATGTGGAAGACGGAACGAAAGGCCGTTCGCTGGGTGTTGCGTACTGGGAGAGGATACCTGCCGCTGTGCCTGTTCGTGGAGATATTCGGTCTGCTGACGCCGTATATCAATATTTATATATCCGCCGAAATCGTGAATGAGATAGTGGGCGCAAGGGAGAAGGAACGGCTGATATTTCTCGTTGCTGCAGCAGTGGCTTCCAACCTTGTTATCGGCTTGGCAAGGAACATTCTCAGACATCTGCTTATGCTGTTGGCAGTTAAGTTGCAGCAGAGGGAGGAAATGTCTTTCACCGAAAAGTTTATGGCCCTGAGGTATGCGGATTTGGAGAACCCTGCCGTTTTGAATATGCGCAGAAAGATCCAGTCATCCAGCTTTATAGATAAGCATGGTATATATAGCTTTATTGATTCCATTGTCTCCCTGGTCAACAAGGCTGCCAATCTGGTGCTGTCGGTGGGGCTTTCCTGGTACTTGTTTCGGACCATATTCCAGAACCTTCATTACCATCCATGGCTCTGGACAACTGTTATGCTGTTGGGGCTGATTGTCCTGTCCATTGCCTTAGGTAACCGTTTGGAAAAGAAGAAGGGAGAGCGGTCCAGGGAGCTGACGGATTCCATGATGCTTGTGAATCGAATCAGCAGCGGAAACAATCCTTACAACAAAGGAAAGGATATCAGGTTGTACCGGCTGGATGTGCCGATTATGGAGGAAGAGCAGCATAGGCTGGAGTTGAATACCGGGGGCTATGAGCGCTACCGGAAATTTCTGTTCGTCTATGGAATCCCTGGTTCGTTCCTGAATCCGGCCATCAATGCATGTATTTATTTCCTGGTCTATTTGGGCATTGCCGGGGGATTCTTCCCTATTGGCAGTATAATGAAATATGCCGCTCTGATTAACAGGGCCATCAATGCACTGCAGGGATTGTTCGGGACTGCGGCCACTATGAGAGCAAACAGGCCATATCTTGAAGAATATTTGTCCTTTTTTGAACTGCCGGAAGAGGCCTCTTTTGGGGGCGGAGGTATTACAGAGACAGCGGAAGCTGTTCCCGAAGGCGGTGTTGCGAAAACAGAGGAGTTTGTCTCTGAAGGTGGTGCTCTGAAAACAGAGGAGTTTGTCTCTGGAGGAGACAGCGTTCTGGCATACAGTGATATTCCGAAGGCTGTGGTATCCGGCCAGGAGGACAGTGTCAAAGAAGCAGTGTTTGAGTTTCGACATGTATGGTTCCGATATCCTGGCGCAGAGACATATGCACTGAAGGACGTGAATTTGTGCTTTTGTCTGGGCGGAAAAGTCGCGGTGGTAGGTTTAAACGGAAGCGGCAAGACCACCTTCATAAAACTGCTTACAGGAATGTACCAGCCTACGAAAGGGGAGATTCTGGTAAACGGCAGGAACATTCAACAGTATGATATGGAGGAATATAGGAAACTTTTTTCTATTGTGTTTCAGGATTTTACCTTGTTTCCGTTTACGTTGGGACAAAACGTAGCGTCAGGGCTGTCCTATGATCAGACCCGGGTAAGGGAAGTGCTTGCGCAGGCAGATTTCGGGGAACGGCTGGCAGAGTTGCCGGATGGGTTAGAGACATACCTGTACAAATATTTCGATGAGAATGGCGTGGAAATTTCCGGTGGGGAGGCCCAGAAGATTGCCATTGCCAGAGCTCTTTACAAGGATTCCCCAATGCTGGTGCTGGATGAGCCAACGGCGGCTCTGGATGTAACGGCGGAATTCCAGATGTATTCCCTGATACGGAAAAGTGTGGAAGATAAAGGGGTATTGTTTATCTCGCACAGGTTGTCTGTGTGCCAGATTGTAGATGAAATTTTGGTATTCGAGAATGGAAACATTGTCCAAAGAGGCACTCATAAGAAGCTGTTGGAGACAGAGAACGGACTGTACAGCAGGATGTGGAAAGCACAGGCGGAGGTGTATGTGGATTAGGAGATGCAGGTACATACAATGTGATGTCATAATATATGAATGAAAATATGTCATATTGCATGAAATTGGTAAGAAATATGACATATTGTGCGTTAAGAGCATAAGAATTAAAATGTTTTAGAGAGATAAATGTTTGATGATATGATTTTCTAAGAAACAAAAGATTCATTATGAATTGCAATTAATCATAGTGGATAGGTTGCAGAATTATCAACGGCCAACAGCGAATGGAAGCTTTTCACATAGTCATAAAGGGAAGGAGAACAATGGAAAAACAGATGATGCCTGACAGACCTTGGTCTATTTTAGAAAGCTGCAGAAACATTTACTGCAGCAGTGGGATGAACTGCAGCAAAAGCTGCAAATAGAGCGTTATCGGCTGGAAATAAAGGAAAGGGTCCGCAATCATGGTATCGTTCGGTTTCTGATGTTTCTTGTAAATGCAGTAGAATTGATTCTGTTTTCATTTTGGGTTTTCCGCGGGATTATGACAGTCGGCCAGTTGGTGGCTATCCAGTCGGTTGTCAGTTCTTATGATACCTTGGGCATATCTGGACATTGATGTGCATAGGAACAAGGTGGTTCCGTTTAACATCTGCGCTGTAGTGGCTGATCCTGTGGTAAACGCGACTGCCAGGACTTGCAGCCTATTGAAAGGGGAAGGGGATTTTTGGGATTTCCGAGGTGTAGGCGGATTGGAAGTATCATCTCGCTGCTTCGGATAAAAATAGTTTGATCAGTGCATCATGCTTTTCCTCCGGTGAGTAGAGGTTAATCCCTTCCACATCCGTACTTCTATTGCTGAATGCCGGGAATAAAAAGCCCCACTCCGGCATTCCTGCCTCATAGTCGCCGCTTACAGAACACACGGCACAAACCAGGAAATTATATACCTCTTCTGACTCCCACTGTTCGGCCTTGTCACTTCTTTTCACGGGTACATCATAATTTCCCTGAAATATGTAAATGGCATAAGGATGGCCTGGCTGATACCGTTCACCGATATATTCATACAGAGAAAGCAGGAGTGCATCGTTCTTCAGTTCACATTCCCGCAATGCCATAAGTAGCTGCCACACACTTCCCGGCTTTCTGTTTCCTGACTGGAAGCGGTAATTTTTCAGTTCCAAAGGGATTGCCTTTGCAATTTTCAGATTTTTCGCCCTGTCCGGGGCGGATAATTTCTGGAAATGAGTATGAAAAGTGCCGTCTACAAATCCTTCTTCATCCATATAAGCGCCTGCTATTCTGCTGAAGCAGTTTCTTGAAACAGTCATTCTTCTGGTAAGTTCCAGCATGTCTTCCCTGTCTATGTGCATGATTTGCTTCCTCCCATCTCTTGTGAAGGTTTTATTATAATGTTTTCAAGTATGAAAAGTCAAGCCTGTTTTAACTATAATTGTACTTGCTTATCGGAATTCAGCCTATGTTCAGGAGGTTTGGCAATCATGGGAGCAGCATTTGAACAATATTAAAAATGTCAAAGCACTCAGAATTGTAATTCTATTGGAAATCAGTTATACTAACAGCAAAAGCAAATCATTATTTGTTGTTTTGGGAGGCACATATGACTAGAACAGTGGGGATAGGTCTGCAGGATTTCGGCGATTTAATACAGAAAAATTGTTTTTATATCGACAAAACGCATTTTATTAAGGAGTGGTGGGAAAGTGAGGACAGTGTGACTCTGATAACCCGTCCGCGCCGGAGGAATGTGGACTTTCAGGGGAAAAAGATCAGGTGAAACGTTGGTATGATGGCTTTATATTCGGGGCGCACAGGGATATTTATAATCCATGGTCCATCCTGAATTTTCTGGATACCGGAAAATATACTCTCTATTGGGCGAATACCAGCTCTAATAATCTGGTTGGAACACTTTTACGAGAAGGAAACCGTGAGATAAAAGAGCAATTTGAAACATTGCTTCAAGGAGAAAGCATACAAACCCCAATTGACGAACAGATTGTTTATGACCAGCTTGATCATAGCGATTCCGCCGTCTGGAGTCTTCTGGTGGCAAGTGGTTATTTAAAAGTGCTGAGGTTCGAGAGAGAAGAGTGTTTGGCAGACGGAGAAGAAGCAGAATATGAACTGGCGCTTACTAATTATGAGGTCAGGCGTATGTTTAACAGCATGGTGCGCGGTTGGTTTCAGGACGCTAAGATAGACTATAATGATTTTGTTAAGGCTATGCTGCATGATGATAAAAAAGCAATGAATGCTTATATGAATCGTGTGGCTCTTAAGACATTCAGTTACTTTGACACAGGGCACAGGCCGTCGGGGGATGAACCGGAGCGCTTTTATCATGGTTTTGTGCTTGGACTGATTGTAGATTTACAAGGTAAATATATGATAACATCCAATAGAGAAAGCGGATTTGGCAGGTATGACGTGATGTTGGAGCCAAAGAATCCGAAAGAAGATGATGCCATTATTCTGGAATTTAAAGTACATGACCCGGAAGATGAGGCAACATTGGAAGAAACCGTACAAGAGGCGCACAGGCAGATAGAACAAAAGCAGTATGAAGCGCAGCTTATAGCGAGGGGCATGAAAAGGGAACATATACGTAGTTATGGTTTTGCCTTTGAGGGAAAAAAGGTGTTGATTGGATGAAATTTCAGGTCACACACCGTTTCATATTTTCAGCGTGGATTCGTAAAAATGCTAAAAACTATCGTAAAAGCGTACAAACTGGACAAGGGGAAGTCACTTGTAATCGGGGATAGTTTGTGGTAGACTGGAATAGATACGTAATAGCGCCTGGGGGAGGCATGAAATGGAGCGGATCAGGGAGGTATGGATGTCGGGGAAAATCAGGGGAAGGCTGGAAGGGAAGGAATTAAAACTTTTTTGTATTTTGTCCATTCTGCTGTTGTTTGCAGCAGGGGTGATTGGCAGCAGATGGGAAGGTCTGGGGGAATGGTCCACTGTTCGCGGACTATGGACTATTGTGATTTCCCGCGATGCGTTGATTACTGATTATTTTGAATTGGCAGGGTATGGCGCTGCGTTTATCAATTCAATGCTTGTGATGGCCATGGGCTTTGTACTGCTATGTATCAAAAGAGTAAAGTTCACCGGTTTGACCATGGCTGCTTTTTTCATCAATATGGGTTATGCTCTGTGGGGGAAAAATCCGCTGAATATTCTGCCGATCTTATTTGGCACACTTCTATATGCCAGGCTGCATGGAGTACAATTGAGCAGTTGTATCTATACCGCACTTTTTGGGACCTGTCTTGCGCCCTTGGTGACGGAATTGGTTTTTATTCTGCCTTTTGCCAAGTTGATTAATTTGTTGTTTGCTGTGGGAGTGGGGATGTTCATCGGTTATGCACTTCCGACTTTTTCAATGCACACTGCCACTATGCATAAGGGGTATAATTTGTTCAACGTAGGATTTTCAGCAGGGGTGATTGCTTTTGTGCTGGTCTGTGTGTTGAAAGCACTTGGGTTAGAGAGCGGTTCTGTTCTTATCTGGCGGGAGGAAAGTCCTCTGTGGATCGTAATAGGATTGTTTGGATATTTTGTGCTGACGTTTCTCTATGGATTGTTTCTGAACAAGGGAGATATGAAAGGGTTCTTTAAAATATACCGGCATTCCGGCAGAGCGGCAGCAGATTTTGTCTTGCTGGAGGGTGTGGGGACTACTTTAATGAATATGGGGGTGATGGGGATTATCTGTTCTGCTTACATCTGTTTGATTGGAGGGGATTTCTCCGGGCCTGTGGTGGGAGCAATTTTGGCGGCATTCGGTTTTGCGGCTTTTGGTGCGCATGTGAAGAATTATCTGCCGGTGCTGTTGGGGGTGTTTGTGTCAACGCTTGTAAATCAATATCAGCCTACGACGCCAAGTATGCAGTTGGCGGCGATTTTTGTAGTGGGGCTGGCGCCCATTGCGGGAAAGTTCGGTGTGATTCCCGGCATTATTGCGGGACTGCTTCACTCTGCCATTGTCACATGCACCACGGAGATGTACGGGGGACTGAATTTGTATAATAATGGTTTCAGCGCCGGTTGGGTTGCTATTGTGATGGTACCGGGCTTGGAAGGATACAAAAGGGGGACAAAAATAACCAGTCGGCTAAAAGAGAGAAAAAGAAACTGATTGTAAATGACAGATAAGTATTTTATAATCAAGAATATAATTTGAAATTGATGTGAAATTGGGCGCAGAATTCACACCCGGAAATGTACGTATTATATAAAAATATTAACGATTTAAGACTTATCCGGCTGTTAAGGTGGTACGAACATTTTTCCAAAAAGGGAGTCAAAATATAGTAAGAAATCAGAGGAAGCCGCAGAACGCGGGAGGAGGAGAAAATGTCAGAGAAAAAGATGGTAGAGGAAATCACTTCCATGGAAGAGGATTTTGCTCAGTGGTACACGGATGTGGTAAAAAAAGCGGAGTTGATTGATTATACTTCCGTCAAAGGCTGTATGGTAATCAAGCCTGCCGGCTATGCAATCTGGGAACTGATACAGAAGCAGTTGGATGCCAGATTCAAGGAGACAGGTGTGGAAAATGTATACCTTCCCATGTTTATTCCGGAATCTTTGCTCCAGAAAGAGAAAGACCATGTGGAGGGCTTTGCGCCCGAAGTGGCATGGGTGACACATGGGGGCTTGCAGCCCTTGCAGGAGAGACTTTGTGTAAGGCCTACTTCCGAGACGCTTTTCTGTGATTTCTATAAGAACGATATTCAATCCTACAGGGATTTGCCCAGGGTGTATAATCAGTGGTGTTCCGTGGTACGATGGGAGAAGGAAACAAGGCCTTTCCTGCGGTCCAGGGAATTCCTGTGGCAGGAAGGACATACTGCCCATGCCACGGCGCAGGAGGCAGAGGACAGAACCATACAAATGCTGAATGTGTATGCGGATTTCTGCGAAGAAGTGCTTGCGATTCCGGTTATCAAAGGACAGAAAACCGAGAAGGAGAAATTTGCAGGTGCGCTTGCCACCTATGCCATTGAGGCGCTGATGCACGACGGCAAGGCTTTACAGGCGGGAACCAGTCATAATTTCGGTGATGGTTTTGCGAAGGCTTTTGGCGTGCAGTTTACAGACAGGGATAATAAATTGAAATATGTGCATCAGACTTCCTGGGGAATGACCACCCGCCTCATCGGTGCAATTATTATGGTACATGGCGATAATGAAGGGCTGGTGCTCCCTCCCAGAGTAGCACCCATACAGATCTGTATCATACCGATTCAGCAGAAGAAAGAAGGGGTGCTGGATAAGGCATATGAATTGAAACAGTTACTTGGAAGAAAGTTCCGTGTGAAAGTAGATGATACCGACAAAACGCCCGGGTGGAAATTCGCGGAGGCGGAGATGCGTGGGTATCCCATTCGAGTGGAAATCGGTCCTAAAGATATAGAGGCAGGGAGATGTGTGATCTGCCGCCGGGATACCAGGGAGAAATTGGAAGTGCCCTTGGAGGAACTGGAAGGGAAGGCAGGAGAGCTTCTGGAAACGATTCAAAGGGAAATGCTGGAAAGAGCAAGAACCCACAGGGATGCCAATACCTATGCCGCAGCGGATATGGCTGCATTTGAGAAGCTGTTCCAGGAAAAATCGGGCTTCGTTAAGGCTATGTGGTGTGGGGATGAGGAATGTGAAATCCAGATTAAGGAGAAACTAAGTGTTACAAGCCGCTGTATTCCATTTGAGCAGGAGCAGATTGCAGAGACTTGCGTATGTTGTGGGAAACCTGCGAAGAAGATGGTGTATTGGGGCAGAGCATATTAGGGTATGGGAAGGCACATGCGGAAACTTAAATAGGAGGAAAGTGTCATGTTGAACCAGGTATTTCCGATTCAGGTGGAAGGATCTCTGCCGGAATCCAGATTGATTACTTATATACAGGATTATTATGATGAAGTTGCCATTGAGACCAGGCCGCTTGTTCTGGTATGTCCCGGTGGAGGGTATAACCATACTTCCAACAGAGAGGGTGAGGCTCTTGCAATGCAGTTCCTTGCTATGGGATATCATGCGGCGGTATTGAAGTATTCATGTGCACCGGCAGTATATCCTACGGCATTGACAGAGCTGGCGGCAAGCATTCTGCTGATACGTCAAAATGCGGAAAAATGGCATGTGAATCCACGGCAGATTCTTGTGCTGGGATGTTCTGCAGGTGGACATCTGGCGGCTTCTCTGGGTGTGTTCTGGGATGAGGATTTTCTGGCGGAGGCGCTGAACGTAGGGGCGGATGCACATGAACTGTTTCGGCCAGACGGGATGATTCTCTGCTATCCTGTGATTACTTCCGGGGAGTTTGCACACAGGGGCTCCTTCCAAAGTCTGTTAGGGGAACGGGAGGAAGCGCTTTCGGAGAAGATGTCTCTGGAGCTTCAGGTGAACAGTAAGACACCGCCGGCGTTTATCTGGCATACTTATACTGACGGTTCTGTGCCGGTGGAAAATTCTCTGCTATTTGTCAGCGCATTGCGTAAGGCTGGGGTATCGGTGGAGTTTCATATGTATCCCTGCGGCGGACATGGCTTGTCACTTGCCAACCGTCTGACACGGAATCGGGGCGGAGATGCTGTCAGGGAAGAGTGTACTTCCTGGATTTCACTGGTACATACTTGGATAGAGCACAGGTATGTGAAAGAAACGCAGGGCTGACTTGTAAAAGGGCAGATGAGTTGCTGCATATTTGACGCATGGCAGTACAAACGGCATAGGTATGGTGGTATGAATTATATTGTAATGGATTTGGAGTGGAATCAAAGTAATACCGGTTTGGAAGAAGAGGTTAGCAGTATTCCTTTTGAGATCATTGAGATTGGCGCCATTCGCTTGGATGCGGACGGCGCCATGACGGGAGAATTCAGCGAATTGATCAAACCAGCCGTATATCGTGAAATGCATCAGGTTACCGGTCAACTGATTCATCTGCAGATGTGCGAATTGGAGAAAGGAAGGTCGTTTCTTCAGGTGATGACGGATTTTCTTCGTTGGTGCGGAAAAGAAGAGTATCTGTTTTGCACCTGGGGGGCAATGGACTTGACAGAACTTCAGCGGAATATGAAATTTTATCGCATGGAACCTTTGGCAGAAGGACCCATTGCTTTTTTGGATGTGCAGAAGTTGTTCAGCATCGCTTATGAAGACGGAAAATCCAGAAGAGCGCTGGAACATGCGGTGGAGGTTCTGAAAATGGAGAAGGACATTCCGTTTCACAGAGCATTCAGTGATGCTTACTATACGGCGAAAGTTTTGATTAAAATCATGGCAGAGCAACCGGAAGTGTTGAAGAAGATTTCTTATGATGTGTTTCACACGCCCAAGGACAGGAAATCGGAAGTGAAAGTGCAGTTTGATACCTACATGAAATACATTTCCAGGGAATTTGCTGACAAGACGGAAGCGTTCCAGGATAAAGAAGTGGCATCCAGCAAATGTTATCTCTGTCATCGGAATCTGCGTAAGAAGTTGAAATGGTATACACCCAACGGCAGACATTATTATTGTCTTGCTTATTGTGATAAGCATGGATATCTAAAAGGTAAAATACGAGTACGAAAGTCGGAAAGCGGGGGCATCTATATCGTAAAAACGACGAAATTAATTACGCCTGAGGAAGCGGAGGCCATCAGAGAGCGCAGTAAGCATACGAAGGAGTTGCACAAACATCGCAGGACGGCGACATAGCTCTAAGACGGAATCCGCACATGCGAAGTATGTCAGAGAACATTTTATGGGAGTAGAGTCACCGAGGGGTGCCATGCTTCACATGGGTTAGCGTCTTCGCCGCCTTCGCCGTCTGCGTCTGCGGTCTCTGCCCGGGAAGGCGAAATTTTTCCTGAGAATGTATATGAGGATTCGTATTACTATGATGCAAATAATGATGGCAAGCAGGATTATGATCCAGGTCTTATTGACATAAATCACAGGTTTGTTAGATTCTTCCTCTGGAATAGTGTCTTCCGGCAGGGTATTGAAAACAAAGGATTCTTCCTGATTGGCAGCATAATTCACTCTTACGGAGCCAATAGATACCCCCGCATATGTATAGAAAATGACTGCGGCTTGTTTCTCATTTGAAGTCTCATAAGAAATGTGGGATGCGGTGTCTTCAAAGGAGATTGTTTTCGGCAGGATGATATAATCTTCCTGATTCAGGGTTAATAGGGGCTGCGAGTTGCCGAAAATGTCATTGCCGCTATAAAACAAACCAGTATTGTCTATATTATATTTGGTTTCCAACTGTGCCACTTTTGCTCTCTCAAAATTGGCGAAACCATATTCAAATAATGAGATGGTATCTTCATATTGGGTGGGGGATTCATCCTTCAGGACCACACAGATGAGTTTCATGCCGTTTTTTTCCGCACAGGAAACCAGACAGCTTCGTGCTGCCAGCGTGTAGCCTGTTTTGCAGCCTACCAGGTATTCATAGGCATATTCACCGCCGGGAATGATCTGCATTTTGTTGAGCTCCAGCTTTGGCTGAGGTAATTTATCCGAGGCAGGGATTTCAAGGCGTCTTGTCAAAGTGATCTTGCAGAGCATTTCATTGGCAAAAAACGCTCTCCCGATCATGGCCAGGTCATAGGCGCTGGTGTAATGATTTTCATCAGGCAGACCGTTGGGATTGGCAAAATGGGAGTCCACACAGCCAAGTTCTGCCGCCCGGGTGTTCATGATATCTCCGAAATCCTGCCATTCTGTGGAACCGGATATATGTTCTGCCACTGCAAAGGCTACTTCGTTGGCGGAGCGGATCAGAATGGCGTTCAGGCATTGTTCCATGGTAAGTTCCTGGCCTACATCCATTGCAATGTGGTTACTGTCTCTGGGGGTATCAAATACTGCTTTTCTGGAAAAGGTGACAGTCTCGTCCATTTCGCACAGTTCAGAGGCAAGTAATGCCGTGAGTATTTTGGTGGTGCTGGCGGGATATTCACGTTGATGGATATTTTTCGCATAAAGTATGGTGCCTGTTTCCGCTTCCATTAAAATGGCTGCTTCCGCACCCACCACAGGGCCTATGGGCCAATCCGGTATTTCATTGGATTGGATTTCCAGGGCGCGATTGGCTTCCAAACGTTCTTCTGCGGTGGTTTCAGCCAGAGAAGGTATGACGGAATGAAACAATATACTGCCCATGCAGGCAGCGATCAAAAAGATTCTGATACATTTATGGAAACAAGGGCGTTTGAAATTCGACATAGGAATGACCTCACAAAATTTTTCTTATCTTATTATATACTATTTTGTCAAAAAACAAAACAATAAAATTCAAGGATTGACAAGAATGTAAAGATACAGTACATTTATGATTGGAATGACAGGAGTGTATGAAGTATTGTGTTTCAGTCTTGAATGGATGCCGGAGGAAGAGGGCAGAGGAGTGTAAATATGAGATTGCGCAATATAACGGGTTCCAGGGAGGTGATCGCGGCAAGTCCATATGTGGTACAAGAGGCATTGCAGCCTGACTGCGCAGGAACCTGGAATGAAATATTTGGAAATCCACATCCTATTTATATAGAAATTGGTATGGGAAAGGGCAAATTTATACATACTATGGCCAGGGAGCATTCTGATATCAATTTTGTGGGCATTGAAAAGTATTCAAGTGTATTGTTGAGAGCCATACAGAAAATGGAGCAGGAAGAACTCCCCAATTTGAAATTTCTTCGTATGGAAGCGGAAAATATCACAAAGGTCTTCGGCCCTGGAGAAGTGGATAAGATTTACCTGAATTTTTCAGACCCGTGGCCAAAGGACAGACATGCGAAACGCAGGCTACCCTCCAGAGAATTTCTGGAGCGTTATCGTGTGATCTTAAAGGGGAATGGCAGATTGGAATTCAAGACGGATAACAGGGAACTGTTTGATTTTGCTCTGGCAGAACTTGCACCGGCAGGGTGGCAGGCGGAAGTGGTCACTTATGACCTGCATCACGATGAGAATGTGATGGAGGGAAATGTTATGACAGAGTATGAAGAGAAATTTTCCGGTATGGGGAATCCTATCTGCAAATATGTGATTTATCCCCAGGCATAGGAAGGAACAGGTTGCAGATAGTGACTGTGCGATATGCATAAAGCAATGTGGAAGCAGGCTTGTAAGGTGCGGCGCAGAAAGCACAGAGTGACGAGAGGCAGCGGGCAGAAAGCGCCAAGCGACGCAAGAGGCATAGTGAAACGGGAAGCGGCCTGTGGGCAGAGAGCGTAAGCGGTGCAAGAGGCATAGCAGGTATAGTGAAACGAGAAGGAGCCTGCGGGCAGAGAGCGTCAAGCCGTCCGCAACATGCAGTGAGTAGTATAAAATGTGCGGTAAGTATGGTAAAAATGTATTTAGCTGCATAACAAGAGTGAAATAGGAGGTTCAAGATGGAATATAAGTTTACAATGGATAATTTTGATGCAGAAGTGTTACAGGCAGACATTCCTGTGCTGGTGGATTTTTATTCGGATCGGTGTATGCCTTGCAGAATGATGGCGCCAATTGTGGAAAAAATGGCAGAGGCGTATGATGGCAGAATCAAAGTAGGAAAATGCAATACGGATGAAAATATGCAGTTGGCAATGAATTATCGTGTTTCGGGTATCCCTACATTTATGTTTTTTAAAGAGGGCAAACCGGAAGCAGTATATGTAGGTGCTATGGAAGAGGCCGAATTAAGGGAGAAAGTGGAGCAGGCGTTAATGAAATGAGCAAAAATGTAATAAAGGAAGAAGGAAAGAAGATACTGCTGAGTATGTTGGGGGCATTTCTGTATGCCGCAGGAATGAACCTCTTTGTGGTGCCTACGGGATTGTATACGGGCGGTGTTATGGGACTTTGTCAGGTAATCAGAACTGTACTGGCGAATACTTTTCATATCAGTTTCCAGAATTTTGACATTGCCGGTGTGATTTATTATGCAATCAATATTCCTATTTTTGTGATTGCATTTACCCGGATTGGGCGCAAATTCTTTCTGAAGACATTAATCACTGTCACATCTATGACAGTGTTTTTATCTGTGATTCCTGTGCATGTCATTGTGGAGGATGCCATGGCTTCCTGTGTGGTAGGAGGGCTTATATCGGGAACAGGAATCGGCATTACGCTCAGGATGGGTGCTTCCAGCGGCGGGATGGACGTGATTGGCGTCATCCTGACCCGTTGGAAGAGAGATTTCAGTGTAGGCAAGGTTAATTTGCTGGTTAATTTGGTATTGTATGGAATCTGCCTTTTCCTGTTTGATGTGGAGATAGTGGTATATTCCATTATTTACGGATCGGTGTATGCAATTGCCATGGATAAAGCGCATACACAGAACATTAATGTAGAGGCCAATATCATTACCAAGGCCAATACCACGGCACTGGAAAAAGAGGTTTTCGACGAACTTGGCAGAGGAATCACGAAATGGTCTACATTGGGTGCATACACATATGAACAGTCCCATATCCTGTACATTACCTTGTCAAAATATGAAGTGAGCCGTTTGAAAGCTATCATTAAAAAGCATGATCCCAATGCGTTTATTGTTATAAACGAGGGTGTCAGTGTAGATGGAAATTATTTGAAGAAGTTGTAATTTCGGTCTGATTCAACACATGGCCGTTAGACAGAATAAATGGTGCGAAATCTGCATGTTGCGATTTCATACCATTTATTTTTTGTTCCTCTGGATGTGTATGTATTATAATTCATGTCAGGGGTTCAAGAATGGGAATGGGATAATTGAAACAATGAACTGCAGTCATCAACCCTTCACATCAAGAAATTGCGCCTGCCCATGAATATTAAATTTTATGGAGTTTGCCGGAACGAACAGGCAATCGCCCTTGTAAAATTTCAGATCACATTTATCATTCCCATAACTGATGGTACCGCATCCTCCCACACATAGCAGAATCCGGAAACTGACATCATCAGATTGATATTGGACGATTTGGCGTCGTTCCGTATTGACGATCATACGATGGACTTCAAAATATTTACAGCGGCAAAGCAATTCGGAGGCTGTTCCCTGGCGATATTTTAATACTCTCAGAGGTTGCTTGGGTTCCATAGAGCTGTTTAAATTTGCTACCGCCAAAGCTTTGTCGATATGCAGACTGCGTTTCTGGCCGTTTTTGTCTGTACGGTCATAATCATACAGCCTGTAAGTCAGGTTGCTGTTTTCCTGAATTTCCGCAATTAAAGTACCGGCGCCGATGGCATGAATGGTGCCTGCTTCAATAAAGAACAGGTCATCCTTTATGACAGGTACCTTTTGCAGATATTTTTCCACAGTACCATCGGATATGGCCTGCCTGATGGCCTGGGCGTCACAATCATGCTTTAATCCATACACAATCTTCGCATCTTTGGCAGCATCAAGAACATACCACATTTCCGTCTTGCCAAGTTGACCGTTTTCGTGTTCTTTAGCGTATTGGTCCGTGGGGTGTACCTGTACGGATAAGTCCTTTTTGGCGTCGATAAATTTAATCAGGATGGGTAATTGGCCATCCCATGGGCAGAAGGCACTGTGGCTGCGCAAGGTGCAGTTATCCAAGGCATGGCTCCCCAGAAAGTATGGACGTGCTTTCAATACTTCTGTCAGGGTCATACCTTCCAATGCTCCGCTGGCGACATAACTTGGGCCATCCGGGTGGGTACTGCATTCCCATGTCTCTGCCAGCGGGCTCATATCTATATTTTTCGCAAATTCGTCGTTTAGCCTGGTGCCGCCCCAGAGGTAATCTTTTCCTGAGGGGCGCAGCAGAAATGGTTCATTTTCCATATACATTAATCATATTCCAATTCAAATTTCTGTTTATCGTGTACTGATATATCGGAGCCCAACTGCACTTCAATTAATTTTAACTCCGTTTCTGCCATGATTGTATGACGGCATCCGGCGCTCATGGTGATAACATCGCCGGTTTTGACACTTTGTTTCATGCCGTCCACCACAGTTTTACCTTTCCCGCTAATGACAACCCAGACTTCATCTCTGCTCCGGTGGCTGTGATAATTCATCCTATGTCCTGCATTTAAAGTGACTTTGATGGTCATGGAGTCATTTTCCACATCCATGACCCGAAAACTTCCCCAGGACTTCTCTGCAAACATGATCTGCTGTTCCAGGCCGTCCACATAGGGCTTGATATAAGAACTCTGTTCCTTGTCGGAGACCAGGATTCCTTCAGGGCTTGCGGAAATCACCACATCGTGCAGTCCCATGGCCAGGATCGGTACATCCATCTCATTGACAATGTGAACGCCCGAACACCGGTCATTCAGGATGCCGTTGCCGACCACATTTTCTTCCATAGCTTCTGTCAAAGTGTTCCATGTGCCAAGATCTTTCCATTGGCCGGCAAAACGCATCACCTGAATCTTGTCTTCTTTTTCTACAACAGCATAATCAAAGGAAATTTTTGTCAGGGTATCATATTTGTTGTACAAATCTTCATAGTCCGTAAAATCGATGAGTGTATGGGCTTTGTCCAGCAAATATTTCAGTTTGTATGCGAATACCCCTCCATTCCAAAGGGCGCCCTGAGCGATATATTTTTGTGCGGTTTCTACATCGGGCTTTTCCTTGAATGTGGATACCGGACTGATAGTTTCATTGTTCTCAGGAATGATATAGCCATATTTCTCGCTGGGGTAAGTGGGCTCAATGCCCATGAGCACCAGGTTGGCCTCTCCTCTGACAGCTTGCCTGCCCAATGATTTTAAGGCTTCAAAGTATGCATCCTCCACATAGGGATCTACCGGACATACTACCACGGACTCTTCCGGATCGATACCGCGGACATCCGTCAGGTAGGCCGTTGCCAGCACAATGGCCGGAAAAGTATCCCGACGGCAAGGTTCTACAGAAATGCCGATGTCTTCCCCTAACTGATTATGAATGGTGGAAACCTGCGTTTTACTGGTGGCTATGGTGATAGTTGCATCCTTGTCTGCCGCTTTGATTTGGCGGTAGACCCGCTGAACCATGGACTCATAGGTACCATGATCGGTTTTGAAAATTTTAATAAACTGTTTGGAGCGGATGTCGTTGGAAAGCGGCCACAGACGTTTTCCTGAGCCGCCGGACAATAATACAATGTTCATATGGAAAGCCTTTCCTTGTGTTGTAAGGTAGTTGCACAGCCGATTCCACTCAGAAATCAACATGCTTTGGATGTATCTTAACATACTGAGTGGGGATATGCAATCTCCCACAGACAAATTGTACAATCATTTCCGCATGGCTGAACTGTTCCGCACAATCTGAAGCGGCATTTTATAACAACAGCCAGAAGAACAGTCATGTTACTATGGATTCGCATGTTGTAAATTGCAATACAATACACTATAATATTTATTAGAGAGCAGAAGGGGTTTTGATGTAGAAAAGGTGGATGAAGAAAGAGGAGAATGCGGATGGCAAGGACAGTGGCGATTGGAATACAGGATTTTAGTAAAATAATCGAAAATAATTGTTTTTATGTGGATAAGACCGCATTCATAAAGGAGTGGTGGGAAAATCATGATGAAGTTACACTGATTGCCCGCCCACGCCGTTTTGGGAAGACACTTACCATGAGTATGGTGGAGCGCTTCTTCTCAGTGAAATATGCAGGGCAGGGAGAGGTGTTTGAAAATCTTGCCGTATGGGAGAATCTGGAATTCCGCACATTACAGGGGAGCTATCCTGTCATCAGTCTGTCCTTTGCGAATATAAAAGAGGGAAATTTTGAACAGGCCAGGCGGAAGATAAATGAGACATTGGTGGAATTATACGAGAAGAACGCTTTCCTGAAGCACAGCGGTCTCCTTGGAGAGAGGGAAATAGAATACTATAACAAGGTCTCGGCAGATATGGATGACAGCACGGCATCATTGACATTGCATCATTTATCTGATTATTTGAGCCGTTATTATGGTAAGAAAACCATTATACTGGTGGATGAGTATGATACTCCCATGCAGGAAGCATATGTGGATGGATATTGGAAGGAACAGGTTTCTTATATCAGAAGTTTGTTCAATGCTACATTCAAGACAAACCCCTATCTGGAACGGGGGCTCATGACAGGGATTACCCGTGTCAGCAAAGAGAGTATTTTTTCGGATTTGAATCATCTTGAAGTAGTTACCACAACCTCGGATAAATATGCTGCTTCTTTCGGTTTCACAGAACAGGAAGTGTTCTGTGCCATGGATGAATTTGGGTATGACGAGAAGGACAAGGTGAAATTATGGTATGACGGCTTTACTTTTGGCAAAGTAACGGACATTTATAATCCATGGTCCATATTGAATTACCTGGGAAAAGGCAAGCTGGCGCCATACTGGGCGAATACCAGTTCAAATAGTCTTGTGGGAAAATTGATTCGAGAGGGGAGCAGAGGAATCAAACAGAGCTTTGAAAAATTGTTAAATAGGGAAGCTATTGTGGTTCCCATGGATGAGCAGATCGTGTATGAGCAGTTAAACGGCAATCAGAATGCAACATGGAGTCTTCTGCTTGCAAGCGGCTATTTGAAGGTATTGTCCGTTGATGACACTGCTATGATGGAGGGGTATGGGAAAATGAAATACGAGCTGGCATTGACGAACATGGAAGTGCGGTTGATGTTTGAGACCATGGTAAGCAGTTGGTTCAATGGCAGTTCCGAGGATGACTATAATGATTTTATCAAGGCGTTGTTACAAGACGACAGGAAGCTGATGAATATCTATATGAACAGGGTGGCATTGGCGACCATCAGTTATTTTGACAGCGGAAGTCAGCCCTCCGAAAGCGAACCTGAGCGGTTTTATCATGGTTTTGTGCTGGGACTGCTGGTAGAACTGCGCGGAAGATATACAGTGACTTCTAATCGTGAAAGTGGATATGGAAGATATGACATTATGCTGGAGCCGAAAAATAATTATGAGGCGGCAATCATAATGGAATTTAAGGTGCATGATCCTTCCGAAGAGAAGACATTGGAGGATACTGTGGCATCGGCATTGAAGCAGATTGAAGACAAAAAATATGAGCAGGTATTGTGCAGCAAAGGAATAAAAAAGGAGTGTATACGAAAATATGGGTTTGCATTTCAGGGGAAAAAGGTTTTGATTGGCTGAAAATATTACCACATCAAGCGCTTCGTGGATTTTGCGTTGCTAGACTGTAACTTAGATTTTCTTAAGGAAATTTATAAATTCTTTGGTAGATTATTTTGTAAAAAGTGTTACAATAAAGGTATGTTTTATTGATGGTAACTTTTTGATAAGGAGGATTACGATATGGATTTGTTTAATAAAGCCACAAGGGTTGCAAGAGAAGTGGGGAATAGTGTGGTAAATGCGGGAAATGTACTCAGCAGTGCCACAAGGGAACAGACAGAGCTGGCGAATCTGAAGATTCAGAAGACTGCTCTGGAGAGGAAGATGGAGAGCCAGTATGCGGAGATTGGTAAGAGATATATCGCATATATTTCCAATACCTTCAATACGCGTCCTTTTGATGTGCAGGATGTGCTGGATGCCATGCAGCCTAATTTGGAGAAGCTGTCTGAGATTGATGCCCAGATTGGGGATAAGGAAAAGGTGATTAAGGAGAGCAATGCGGAGCGCGACAGGAAAAGGGCGCAGGAGCAGTATGAGGCAGAGAAGAAGAAACTGGACAAGGCAAGAGATTTGGATGTCATTACGGAAGAGGAATATGAGGTGAAGCTGACATCTGCGCAGAAGAAACTGGAGAATTTTGACCTTCTCCGCAAGGTGGAAATGCAGTACGATATGGATATTATCACAAAGGAAGAATACGAAGAAAAGGTAAAAAATATTTTGCAGTAAGCGGGCGGGAGGGATTCCGTCACAGGAAAACGGACGTAGAATCAGGGCTTTGTGCAAAGGCGCTGGTTTTACGTCCGTTTTGTGACTGGACGCAGAGCTGCTGCACAGTGAGGTATGGTTGGCGGTGAAACAGTTATGATTCACGGCTTCGACAATATAATTTTTACAAAAATAATAGCATGTTTGATACTTTCATGATATAATCTTTTCATACCATGATATGGCAAACTCAAAAATCCGTTCGCCGGGGATACGCTGTTTGGTTCGTGAGGCTGTGAGGCTGTGAGGCTGTGAGGCTGTCAGGCAGGAATGTGCAGGAGTGGAATGTATTTGGCGGCAGAATCGGGCTGTAATTGAGGCGCGGAGCAAATTGTCTGTGATGTGCGGAAGCAGAAGGTGATTTATGGTTACCGGGTACGGAATGAACGGTAACAATTCATGTGTACAAGCAGGATTTGTAACCAGGGCATGAACGCGCCTATGCGGGAAGCAGCGTAACAATTCATGTGTACAAACAGGATTTGCATGACGGCGGGATTTGGCATGAGGTGGAGTATGGAGTATAATTACATAGAAAAAAGATACAATGTAATGGGACTTTCCTCGATTGAGGCTTTCGCCGGTATCAAGGGCGGAATGAACGGGAACTGTAAGGATGTCTATTTCCTTAGAGTGACAGGAGTCAATGCTGCCTTTATGAAAGATGTTGAACGAATGGATGAGGCCCAAACGAGTAAAATGCTGCTTGGGCAGGGAATTTATAACAGGGTTGGAGTGTTTCCTAAGAATATAGGAGCTGACGCGGCAGCGATTTATACAGGAAGTTATCAGAAATGGTTGGATACGGGCAGGACGAAGCTCTATACCGATAAGGTGGGTGAGCAGGCAGGCGTAGGAGAACTGCTGGGGGCTTCCTGTAAGAAGGTGCTGGAGGTGTACCATACCTGCAATCCAAATGTAAATGCTTCCATTGAGAAAAATTTCGTGATTAAGTTGCTCTATTGGCTGGACGAGCTGGCATATGAGTATCTGAAGAACTGGAATCCGAAACAGTCCATGAAATTTGTGGCCCAGGGTATCACAAAAGAGCAGGAGTATTTCTTCTGTTATTTGCTGACCTTGTTGGGAATAGATGTATTGTTGCTGCAGAATGAGGCAGATATTGATGAGAGGCTGGAGGGTTTGCGGCTATCCAGACAGATTACTTTGGGGGAGAAGAAGGCGGTTGCGCTGGAGGCCTATGACAGACAGAAATATGAAAATAAAAGAAACGGTTCGGATCGGCAGGCATCGGCGGAAGCGCCGCAGAGCCAGAGGCCGCGGGTAACGATTCCGCCCGTAAGACGGGGGAGTGCTGATAGAAATACAGGCATGGGAAGCGGGAGTACGGGAAGCGGAAATGCGCCGGAGGGTACCGGAAGCGGCGGATGGAACACAGGAGCAAATACGGGCGGCGGTTGCGCAGGCAATGGAGGAAATACGAGACCGGGAGCCGGCATGAATGGAAACGGCGGAAGGAATGCCAGGTCAGGAGTTGGGGCCGGGACGGCGGGCGGCACAACATGGAATACAGGACCGGGAGTATCCGGGAATACAGGGGCCGGGGGAAGAGAAACAGGCCGGATTTCATCCCCGGCAGCAGGCAGGGGCGGACAGGAATTGGGATATGAGGAACTTGCGCTGCGGGCTGCATCCGTAGTGATGATAGCCATACATGACAGAAAAGGGGATATCATAGGAAGCGGTTCGGGGATCATGATTGGACCGGATGGCTATATTCTGACCAATAACCATGTTGCCAGGGGAGGCAGTTTCTATTCTGTCAGAATTGAGAATGATGATACTATGTATAAAACAGATGAGATTATCAAGTACAATTCCCTTTTGGATCTTGCGGTAATACGTATTGACCGGAAATTGCAGCCATTGCCGATTTATCGGGGAAGCAAACCTCTGGTCAGAGGGCAGAAGGTGGTAGCCATCGGAAGTCCTCTGGGATTGTTTAATTCTGTATCGGATGGTATTATCTCAGGATTCCGGAGGATGAATGATGTGGATATGATTCAGTTTACCGCACCGATTTCCCATGGAAGTTCCGGCGGAGCCGTGTTGAATATGTACGGCGAAGTGATTGGTGTCAGTACGGCAGGATTTGATGAGGGACAGAATATCAATCTGGCAGTGGGGTATGAATTTATCAACACCTTTGTAAGGGGATTTCAATAAAACCGCATAGATGAACAAAAGGCAGGAAGATACGGTTAAGGTAGTCCGCGGGAATGAAACATAAAAGTATAAGTTTTCAGTGCTTGTGTTGACGCTCAGGCAGAGGGCGTGTCGAATGAGTTATGAAACAGAGCAGGCAAGGAGGTATAAAATGACAGATAAAACTAAGAAATTTAAAGTATCCTTTAACTCACCAGTGATTTTGACCTTTACGATCATATGCGCCGTAACGTTGTTATTGGACTATATGACCAAGGGGTATACAAATGCCCATTTCTTCAGCGTATATCGCTCTTCATGGACGAATCCGCTTACCTATGTTAGGCTGTTCGGACACATTGTGGGACATGGTGGGTTAGATCATTTTGTGGGCAATATTATGCTGATTCTGGTGGTAGGCCCCATGCTGGAAGAGAAGTATGGCTCATCCAATATTTTATTTGTGATTTTGGCAACTGCGCTGGCAACGGGTATCGCGCATCTGATTTTTGTTCCGGGATATGCTTTGTTGGGAGCCAGTGGTGTGGTTTTTGCTTTTATTATGTTGTCTTCTTTTACCTGCATCAAGGAGGGGCAAATTCCGTTGACTTTTATATTGGTGGCGCTGCTGTATATAGGGCAGCAGGTCTATGAGGGCTTGTTTGTAGAGAGCAATATTTCCAATTTGGCCCATATCCTGGGAGGTCTTGTAGGCTCCGGACTGGGATTTGTGATGCATAAGAATAAAATGAATCGGTATTAAGATTGCAGCGGCAGGTAAAGTAAATATTATATAAAAACAGCATTCAACCACACAAAGCTGTACCGGAAATGTGCTAAGATGCTCCAAGTCAGTGAAGCAGGCTGACAACAGCGCTGAAACGCATAGAAAATCTAAGCGGCATGCCGGGAAGCAGGGCAGTGTCAGCAGGCGCAGGATACTGTTGTGTAGGAACGGTTTTGTGAGGGTGGATGCGGAACTGGAATAAGGTATGTTTGAGCATAGGGCACTTGGCAGTTTGGACGACTATTTTTTGGAGTATGGAAAACGTCGGGAGCAGGGTGTATACTTTTACAGAATTAACGGGTATAATGACCATATCAGGGCATTCCTTGTGCGCTATTATGAAGAGGCCAGAAGGACAGGAGCGGTGATAGAGGGCAAGATTCCCAATCCCGACGAGAAGAATCTCTCTTATTATGAAGAAATCATGGGGATGCAGTTTCAGCTCAGTATGGGTTTTCTCATTTCCAGTCTGCAGAAATGGCTTCCAAGGATGAATGAGTATCAGAGGAAGCAAGTGGCGGCAGCTTTATATGATACCTTGGAGGCCATGCGCAAAGAGGGGAAAAATGATAATATATTGCGTAACGCGTATATCAAATTCATGTGCTGGCTGTATTATAAGTTTGAGCGGGTCGTCAATCAGATGGGAGAGAACCGCATTCCCAAGATATTGTATGAAGGAAACATCAGTAATTATGAACTGAAGCTGTTGTGCATCCTGTCCACGGCAGGGTGTGATATTGTATTGCTGCAATATCAGGGGGATGGGGCATATTGTGCGTTAGACCGGGATTCCAGGCTGTCTCGTAAGCTGGAGCTGCCGGGGATGGGGGAATTTCCGCAGGGATTTTGTATCAAGTCTCTGAGAAAAGAAATAGAAGAGCGGGTAAACGCAGAGAGGCTCTATGGCACGCCGCCGAAGCTTCAGAATTGTACCAATGCCTGGATGGAGGGGAAGGGACTTGCGGATGTATTGAAACCAGTGCAGGCAAGGGGCCGGGATGAGCGATTTTTCTATAATTGTTTTATACGTATAGAGGGGGTTGAAGATAAGCTGACTTATCTCAATGAGCTGTACCGATTTCAGATGGAAATGGCCGGAGCAGGCAGAAATATGGTGATTGTGGAATCGGAAATCATGCCGCCCTCCAATGAAGAGATTGGCGCTGTCAGGCGCAGGCAGTATAAAGATGTGAATCAGTTGATTGCAGATCTTTCGGCGAATATTATTTATGCTGCGGACATGGAATTGCAGAGAATACTGCGGAAAGCTTTTACCGAAATGGTGCTGGAAGAGGCGCGGAAAACAGAAGGTAACCTGAACAGGCTGACCAACAGGACAATCTATCTGCTATGCTGGCTGAAACGATTTCAGGATGCCTTGTTTAAAAAGTGGGAAAGTCCCCAGGTAGGATGTTTTGTTTATCTGGGAGGATGCAAGAACGAAAATGAGACTTTTTTTGTCCGCTATCTCAGCAAGCTGCCGGTGGATGTGGTGATACTGGTTCCGGATTTGCGCAGAAAATGTAGTTTGCAGGCAGATAATTTATATGAGATGCACTATGAGATTTCTCTGCAGGTAGATAGATTTCCACGAGAAAGTACGGATTTGCAGTTGTCAACCGCCGCATATCATGCGGAGCGGGAGCTGGATACCATTATGTACCAGGATACCGGAATGTACCGAAACCAACAATATCAGAAGGGCGTATCTGCAATTTTACAATCTATTTATGAGGAAATTGCCATTTTATGGGATCAGGAATTGAAATACAGGCCCAATTTTGACGTAAATGATTCTGTGGTCACAATACCAGTAATCTATGCAAAGGTGTCCGGTGTGAAGGAGGGACTTGTGCAGCCTTATTGGTCCGGGATTAAGAAACTATTGACACCGGAAGCGATGGTCATCAAAGGGGCGCCATATCTGCGGCCGGAGGACCCTAATCCGGTCAGAGCCTATGCCACGGGATTCTTAAAAAACGGGAAACTGCAGCGGGCGAAGATCAAAGCTCATTCCTGTTACACATATGGCGTTCTGCGGGAAGAGGTTCAGGAACATATTCTGGATAAGCTTCAATTATTGCTGGACAGAAAACTGATTAAGGGAATTTATGAAAATGGAACGGAGTATACGGCCATTGCAACTGTGCTGAATCTGAACAAGGATATTTTGCGGATGCTGCAGAAATTTGATTTTACCAGGAAGAATCCCAAGATCGTGTACATCAACACTTCGGAGGCGGTGCTTTCTTTAGAGGATAGTATATTGATGGCTTTCTTAAATCTGGCCGGATTTGATATTGTTTTCTATGTGCCTACCGGGTACCAGTGTGTGGAGAAATATTTTAAGAGCAAGGGTATGGAAGAGCATCAGATTGGCGAGTATGTCTATGATTTGACGATTCCCAATTTTGATACGATTTCTATAAAGGAGCGCCGTTCCTGGCGTGACAAGATATTTAAGAGAGGAGACTAAAGCATGGGATTGGATTTCACGAAGACGGCACAGCCGCCGGAGGTGGTAACGATGCCGGATACGAAAAATGAACTGATGGTGGTGGAGAGCTACGACATTGTTGCGGACAGGCAGCAGATGAACACACAGCTCACGAATTCGGCTGAAGTGGATGCCCTGGTCAGTACCATTGAGATCGACAACCTGGAGACCATAGTATCTTTCGGGGCGGAAGCAGCGGAGGGCATTTCCAAAGCATCGGATGTGGTGTTGAACAGTATGAATATGACGCAGCTGGATGAATCCAGTGAGATGCTGAATACCCTGGCGAAGATCATGGAGAAATTTGACATTGATGAGCTCAGGGAGAATCCAAGTTTGTTTGGAAAGCTATTCGGTAATCTGAGAAAACAGTTGGATAAAATTTTGAATAAGTATCATACCATGGGTGAGGAAGTAGACAAAATTTATGTGCAGTTGAAGCAGTATGAGGCTGAGATCAAACAATCCAATCGGAAACTGGATCAGCTTTTTGACGCAAATGTGGAATATTATCATCAGTTGGTCAAATATATACTTGCCGGGGAGCAGGGCTGCCGGGAGATTGAAGACTACATTGCCAAAAGGCAGAAAGATATGGAAGTGACGGGAGATTCTTCCATACAGTTTGAGCTGCAGAACCTTCAGCAGGCGTTGATGATGTTGGAGCAGAGAACCCAGGATTTGCGGACCGCAGAGAGTGTGGCAATGCAGTCCGTTCCCATGATTAAGACCATGGAGTTCAGCAATATGAACCTGGTGAGGAAAATCAATTCTGCATTTATCATCACCCTTCCGGTGTTCAAGCAGGCATTGGCGCAGGCTATTATGCTGAAACGTCAGCGAATCCAGGCAGAAGCAATGTCCGCACTGGATGCGAAGACAAATGAAATGCTGATTAAAAATGCCAAAAATACAGTGGAGCAGTCTAAGATGACGGCGCAGATGGCTTCCGGAAGTTCGATTAAGATCGAAACGCTGGAGACTACCTGGAAGACCATTGTGAACGGTATTGATGAGACAAGGCAGATTCAGGAAAAGGCCAGGAAGCAGCGTGTAGAGGATCAGGCAAGGCTTGAGAACATAAAGAATGAATTTTATCAAAAATATCATATGCCGGATGCAAAGTAGTGTGAGAAGAGTGCAAGTGCAGTGTTTTACGGGAATACGGTATTTTATTGATTGCGTGTTGATGGCATACGGCAGAGAGATTTGTGTGTAAAGCTTTAAATTTCATATATACAAGGAGGGCAAAGATATGCCAATTAATTTATCAAAAGGACAGAAGGTAGATTTGACGAAAGGAAATCCTGGCTTGAAGAAGATTATGGTAGGTTTGGGCTGGGATGTAAATGCTTTTGATTCAGGTGCGGATTTCGACTTGGATGCTGCTGCGTTTATGACCGGTGACAACGGCAGATGTCCTACGGAAAAGGAATTTATCTTCTATGGAAATCTGGAGCATCCCAGCGGTGCGCTGAAACATATGGGTGATAATCTGACCGGTGAAGGTGAGGGTGATGATGAGCAGATTGAGGTGGATTTGACGAAGATACCCGGCAATGTGTCCAAGATTGCGTTTACAGTTACCATTTATGATGCGGATGTGAGACGCCAGAATTTCGGTCAGGTATCTAACGCGTTTATCCGCATTGTGGACGAGGTGACAGGACAGGAATTGATACGTTATGATTTGGGGGAGGATTTCTCCATAGAGACTGCAATTGTGGTAGGTGAGTTGTACAAGCTGAACGGCGAATGGAAGTTCAATGCCATTGGCAGCGGCTTCCAGGGCGGCCTTGCAGCACTGTGCGGACATTACGGCATAGAGGTGGCATAAAAACCGGCAGATGCGGAACTGGAATAGTCCGGAAATGTCAAGGAGTTTGATAAAAATAAGTGTACTTCACTTTTTAGTGCTGTCGCGCAGCGACTTTGAATAGGAGGAAAGGAATCATGTCAGTTTCTTTACAAAAAGGTCAGAAGGTCAGTCTGACAAAAGGAAATCCGGGGTTGAGCAAAGTAGTAGTGGGGTTGGGCTGGGATGTGAACCAGTTTGACACAGGAGGAGATTTTGATTTGGACGCAGCGGCATTTCTCTTGGCCGACAGCGGCAAAGTTTCCACCCAGGAGGATTTTGTATTCTTTGGTAATTTGGAGCATCCATCAGGCAGTGTGAAGCATATGGGTGATAACCTGACCGGCGCCGGTGAGGGTGATGACGAACAGATTAAGATTGATCTGTCCTTGGTGCCCGCCAATATTACTAAGATCGCTTTTACGGTGACTATATATGAGGCAGAGAACAGGCGTCAGAATTTCGGCCAGGTAAACAATGCTTTTATCAGAATTTACAATGAAACCAACGGCGAAGAACTTCTGCGCTATGATCTGGGCGAGGATTTCTCCATAGAGACGGCTGCTGTTTTTGGAGAATTGTATAAAAACGGCAACGAGTGGAAGTTTAATGCTATCGGCAGCGGATATCAGGGCGGCCTGGCAGCATTATGCGCGAATTTCGGCGTTGAGGTAGAAGGGTGAAAAGAACGCAAGTGAGCAAGCTTACTTTGGGAAGCGGGTTTGTGTGCATCCACAGGAAACCCTCAGACTTTCATGCGAGATGGGGCAGTCCGTTGCATGGGGGTTATTATGAAATTTGAGATTGGAGAGAATGAATTATGGCAATTAGTTTGCAAAAAGGACAGAAAGTGAATCTTACCAAGAAATCATCCGGTGGTTTGGGTGAGATTTTGGTCAATTTGAATTGGAATACAGGGAAGAAAGGACTTTTGTCCGGTCTGTTGGGGAATAGCGGAATTGATTTGGATCTGGGATGTCTGTATGAGATGAGAGACGGCAGAAAGGGAGCGGTACAGGCTCTGGGAAATGCTTTTGGCTCTCTTCAATATCCCCCTTTCATAGCTTTGGACGGCGATGACAGAACTGGGGCAGCCGCAGCAGGAGAGAATCTGAGAATCAACGGCAACCAGATTGCTGACATCAGAAGGATTCTTGTGTATACTTTTATTTATGAGGGTATTGCTAACTGGAAGCAGGCGGATGCAGTTGTCACAATTAAATATCCCGGAGCAGAGGATATTATTGTGCGTATGGACGAGTTCAATTCCAAGGACATTATGTGCGGGTTGGTGTTGTTTGAAAATCGTGATAATGAGACTTTCAGTGTAGAGAAGATTGTGCGCTTCTTCAGAGGCCATGAGGAGCTGGATCGGGCCTTTGGCTGGGGGATGAATTGGAAACCGGGACGCAAGTAGACGTGGAAGGATGCCGGATAAGTTTACGAACATATGTATGAGACGTCTGGAATTTATCCCAGTTTGGAAGAAAAACGGCGGATACGGAACAAATTGCCCCAGAAGGGCAGATTGGAGTTAAAATGTCAGTTAGTTTACAGAAAGGACAGAAGGTTAGTCTGTCAAAGGATAATGCAGGACTTTCAAAAGTAATCGTAGGTTTGGGCTGGGATGAGGTGAAGAGGAAGACGGGATTTTTCTCGGCGAAACCGCAACCCATAGACTGTGATGCATCAGCGATCGCGCTGATAAATGGCAAGTTAGTCTACAAGGAGGATATTGTCTATTATGGCAATCTTCGGCATCCCACCGGTACCATAGAGCATATGGGAGATAATCTGACCGGTGCAGGAGAAGGAGATGATGAGCAGATCGTGGTGGATCTTGCGCGGATTCCGGCCGAATATGATAAGATCGTGTTAGTGGTCACCATTTATCAGGCAGTGCCGAGAAATCAGCATTTCGGGATGATTGAAAATGCGTTTATTCGTCTGGTAAATGCGAATAATAATACGGAAATGTGTAAATATAGTCTTACCGATGATTATTCAGGAATGACAGCAATGATATTTGGTGAAATTTATCGGCATAATGGAGAGTGGAAGTTCAATGCGATTGGTCAGGGAACCAATGACCCTGGTATTGGTGAGCTGATCAGAAGATATATGTAGCATGAACAGGTTTTACAAAAGAATGAGATGAAAATCAGATGTCCAAGAGGGGGGTGAAATCCCTCTTGGGCGCAGGCAGGGAAATACAAGTTTGAAAGAAGAACACTTTCAAATATTCAAAGGATGTCCGTGAGGCGGGCAGGGAGGTATAAAAATGAAATTTCAAGGACTTTCAGATCAGGAAGTGCAAAGTTCCAGGGAGAAATACGGTTCTAATGCCATACCTGAGTCTGAACCTACTACTTTTTGGGAAGCTTTTAAGGAGACCTTTGGCGACCCGATGATCAAGATCCTGTTGGTCATTGCAGCGATTATGATTGCAATGTTCTTCCTGGGATATGCGGAAATATATGAGCCCGTGGGTACGATTGTGGCAGTGCTCATTGTGGCTTTCGTTTCTGCCAAGACAAGCGTGGCCAGTGATACAAAATATCGTCAATTAAAAGACAGTACCAAAAAGGACACCTGTAAAGTATACCGTAACGGACTGGTTACTGTGATTGAAGTGGATGATGTGGTTGTGGGCGATAATGTATTGCTCCAATCCGGCGATAAGATTCCGGCGGACGGTATTCTTGTGGACGGCGACCTCAGAGTGGACAATTCCGCTTTAAACGGTGAGGCGGAAGAGTGTAAGAAAAATGCGGTACAGGGCCATGTAGAATTGCCGGACGAGATTACAGGTGATACCTTTGTGGATCAGTATTCCCTGTTCAGAGGTGCCGTAGTGTTCGACGGAGAAGGTATTCTGGATGTGCGCAAGGTGGGTCTGAAGACCATGATGGGTAAGATGGCGGAAGAGATGCAGGAGGAGGAGCCGGATTCACCTCTGAAAGTGAAGCTTTCCAAGCTGGCAAACCAGATTTCCACCTTCGGTTATATCGGAGCGGTGGTAATCGCTGTCCTTTACGTCATTTTCTTTGTGATGAATGCAGGTGGAATATCCGCGTATCTGGCATCAGGCTGGTCCCAGATCCTCCAGGATGTGGTCAGGGCGGTTTCTCTTGCCATTGTAATCATTGTATGTGCGGTTCCGGAAGGATTGCCGTTGATGATCTCCCTGGTGTTGATGCAGAATACCAGCAAGATGCTGGATCACAATGTATTGGTGCGTAAAGCGGAAGGTATTGAGACAGCAGGTTCTCTGAATATACTGTTCAGTGATAAGACAGGTACCATTACAAAGGGTATGCTTGAGGTAGTGGAATTTTTCACCGCTCAGGGAGAGACCATTCCTTTGAATGAACTGAAGAGCCACGGAAAGGTCAAAAGTCTGGTGGATGTGGCTATCGGTAAGAATACCGCCTCCATGTTTGATGCGTCTCACAAGGTCATCGGCGGAAATGCCACGGATCAGGCATTGATGAAATTTATTGGTGAGGATACCTTTAACCTGTTGGCAAACAATAAAGAATGTGAAGCTGATAAGTCTCAGGGCTTTAACTCAGCAAATAAATTCAGTCAGGTGCACATTAAGAGCATGGGCAAGACTTTCTATAAAGGCGCTCCGGAGAGATTGCTTGCGGTTGCTACGAAAGCATTGGATATCAACGGAAATGTTGTGGACCTGGATTTCGACGAATTAAATGAGAAAATTAACGAACTGGCTTCCAGGGCAATGAGGGTGTTGGCATTCGGTTATTCCACAAAGGATCTTGTGGAGAGTAAGATCAATGAGGATGTGGTGCTGATCGGCCTGGTTGCCATCCGTGATGATGTAAGGCCTGAGGCAAAGGATGCCATCCGCGAAGTGCAGGAGGCTGGTATTCAGGTAGTCATGATCACCGGAGACAGACTGGAGACGGCAGTATCCATTGCGGAAGATGCAGGATTGATTCAGAGTGAATCTGACAAGGCATTGACCTCTGCAGAGCTGAACAGTATGAGCGATGATGAGGTTAAGGCCATTATAAAAGATATCAGAGTCATTGCCAGGGCATTGCCTACGGACAAGTCCCGTATGGTCAAGCTGTGCCAGGAGATGAATCTGGTGGTAGGTATGACAGGAGATGGTGTGAATGATTCTCCGGCCTTGAAGAGAGCGGATGTAGGCTTTGCTATGGGAAGCGGTACAGAGGCGGCCAAGGAAGCCGGTAAGATTGTGGTATTGGATGATAATTTTAAATCCATTAAGGATGCTATCTGGTACGGTAGAACCATTTACCATAACATCCTGAAATTCTGTAAATTCCAGCTTGTCATTAATGTGGCGGCAGTGGTTGTGAGCGCGATTGCGCCGTTCTTTGGTGTGGACGAGCCTCTGAAGGTAACACATCTGTTGTTCGTGAACCTGGTTATGGATGGTTTGGGAGCAATTATGTTGGGTAACGAACCGGCTCTGGAGAAATATATGAAGGAAAAGCCCAGAAGAAGGGACGAGAGCATTGTCAACAAGAAGATGATGGCGCAGATTGTGACCATGGGCGTATGGCTTACTTTTGTAAGTTTTGTATATTTGAAGGTTCCTTTCTTTGTCAATTTGTTTGATAATGAAGCACAGCATTTGACGGGATATTTTGTATTGTTTATTGTCAGCGCATTGTTTAACGGATTTAATGTCAGGGATGATGGCTTTGGGATTTTCAAGGGGTTGGATGAGAATACCGGATTCCTGAAGGTGTTCTTCACCATTATTCTGGTGCAGGCGGCTATTGTAAACGCGGCACTGATTCCGCTGTCAATATTTACCTGGATTGGTAATATGTTCAGTTGTGTACCATTTGGTATTGTGGGCTGGATTGCGGTGGTACTGTTGGCTGTGACCATGATTCCGGTAGATATGATCCGCAAATGTGTTGTGGGCAAAGAGTAAGAAAAATTGCTAAGACGCCAGGAGGGTGTGCAAGAACCCCTCTTGGGTACGGGGTCTAAGAATTTCCAAGGTTGCGCAGCAGACTTTTCTCATGCGGAAGAATGCAAGGCGAAATTGTTTGCCTTGCATTCTTGTTTGAAAAGATTGTAAACTGAGGTTCCCAAAATAATTTGTACATCAAGGGGAATATTTTGTAAAAGCTAGAATAAAGAACAGAGAAGAATCCCCAACAAACGAATTTGTTGGGGATTCAGCATGTCTGAAATCAGGTATCTGTAACTTTTATTTCTCCGAAGCCAAACTCGATTCCATTTTCTGTCTGTTCCATAAGAATTTCTATTTCCAATATCGGCATATTGTCATATTGTGCGGTTGCGATGTTCTTGGAAAAATAACCTGTTTCTACATAGAGAACGATTTTCTCTCCCAATATAAAATGGGAAATACTTCCTAATTCCAGAGATTCCATACCATTTTTCTCAAGTTCAATTTCTGCCAGTTCTGTCTGCAACTGATAATCATACAAAGTCAGTATGTCTGTTTCTTCATTATATGTAAATTGAATTCTTTCATTCAGCAGGTCTGTGTAATCATTCCATGCAAAAGAGTTGTCCTGCAAAATGTTGTTATCTGATTGCTGCAGTACATGCAGTTTCTGGGCGGCAAGACCGGTACCGGTGTAAACATTGAGTGCCATCTGTAGCTGTTTGTTTTCCTCATCCCAATAGCACTCAGGCATGATGTGGCGGGGGGCAGTATAATCCCAATCAAAATAATTCATGTGGCCGTTGCATTCAATGGCAACACCTTCCATCTGGCATTGTGCATCATTATAACCATAAATGGCAATATTTTGTTCCGGGAATTGGTTGATGAGAACAATATCGGAGAAATCGGGATTCTCTCTTGTAAGACTTCGCCTCTTGATCTCATTCCAGTCCATTCTTGAGAAGCGGTATATGACATCAACTTTATAATCCTGAGGAACCCAGATGCCATCTGCTCCATAAGGCTGTATCATATTCATATATGTGGAATATATGGACATTCCATCCTTTAAAAAGGTAATTTTCAATCCAACCACGCCATTTTCCTCCCAGTAGCGTTCCAATACTACCTCCGATGTGTCTTCTGACAGATGAAGCAGTTTTACGGCTGCGCTTTCCGGTTCAAAAAGGTCCAGGTAGTAAGGGTTGGAACTCAAATATGCTGTGTGGTTCAATGAAGTTCCGGCGCCATTACTTAGATAATCCATTCTGGAGCCGTTTATGGGTTCATTATATCCATAGGCCTGACAATAGGATTCTCTAGAAGCAATATTTTGAAAGAGAATCAATTCCTCAGAGGTAATCACATAGTTTTCGCCCTGGAGCTGCCAGGTGAGATTTTCCTGCCAAACGGTCACCGTCTGGTTCAAAGACCAGGCATAGTATCGCAGGCTGGCGTGGTCGGAATCCATACTTTTTATGCTGACATCCAAATCCATGTTCTGGGGCCAGGAATCGAATTCCACAAAACTATATTGGCCGTCGGAACCGGTCAGGATGTTTCTGGCTTGTAAATCACGGATGACGTTATCGGAAGCGATGGCTGCGATGCCATTTCCGTCACGGCTGACAAACGCTCTTGCCCATTCCCATACAACTGCTTCCGGTGAGGCAGGATAGGAATCTTTCTCTGGCAAATTAGTTTCACTGTTTGACGAATCAGTTGCTTCATTCTCATATTCCGAAGTAATGCGGTTAAGTTTCTGTTCGGGGTTTTGCTCCGAATCTCCGCCATTGTTCCAAACAGTGGAAGGGAGGGAATGGTTGGTTTCCGTTTCTATGGGGTCTGTCATAAAACAGATAACAGCAGCCGCACAGACAACTATTGCTGTGCCAATGACCCAAATAGCAGGCTTTTTATAATGCAGTACGGAGTGGATTCTTTCCTTGAGGCCGACTTCTCCAAAGGCCAGGGGGTATATGGCAATGGTATGCTTATGAATGCTGCACGCCAGCAGAGCTTCTGAATACTTTTTTCTCTGACATGCGTCGTAGTTGCGAATGACCTTCTCATCACACGCCAGTTCCATGTCCTTGCAGAATAAAGAATAGGCGACCCAGCAGAGAGGATGAAACCAATAAACTGCCAGCAGCCCATATCCCAGGACCTTCCAGATATGATCCAGACGTTTTACATGAGCCTGTTCATGGGCAATCACGGGAACACGAATTTCCTGTGGCAGGCCGGATGGAAGATAGATGCGCGGATGTATGATTCCAAATACGAAAGGGATATCCAGGAATTCGCTGCAGAAAATATTCTCCTGGGAAAGTGTTGCTGTCCGAATTCTGGAATATAGCCGTAGATAACTGAACAGTGCATAGATAAGCATTGTAGCTGCGCCTATCACCCATATCATACTGACGGCCCAAAGCCATTTTTGCAATGAAACCATAGTGTGCTCCGACTGTGGGGAAAAGAATTTTTGAAGCAGTGGATTTAGTGTATTATCCACCAGCCGGATACCGCTATGGATGACAACACTGCCGAGGCTGCCTGGTAAGGTGCCGGAGGAGGTGTCGCCGCTGCCTGGTAAGGTGCC
>CAMWLE010000020.1 GCA_947175015.1 uncultured bacterium | reverse complement strand
ACCATGGCAAAATATGTAGCAAAAAGAATAGGCCTGGCGTTTATGACGGCCTTCATCATACTTTCATTGACCTTTATTTTAGTGAAGCTCCTTCCATTTGAGCGGCCAATCGGAGGAGATGCTCAGCAGATTGCATATTTCGATAAGCAATATAACCTGGGGTATGTTTATCGGTTTGAATATGAGAGACCGGAATATGGTGAGTATCTGTACAGAACGCCTATGGATCATGGCCGCGCCAATTACTATTATCAGGTGCCGGTTATGACGCAGTATACAAACTGGCTGAAAAACATTATTACGAAATGGGATTGGGGTTATAGTAAGACATTCCAACCGAATGTAGCGGCCTCAGTCATCATTGGCTCCCGGATCGGATATTCCATCCGGCTGAATATTTTATCGGTGATTTTTTCCGTGCCCATAGGGATTTTGCTAGGCATATGGGCGGCATTGAAAAAGAATACAATGACAGACCATACGATTTCTACGCTGGTCATGATTTTTATATCGATTCCAAGCTTTGTTTTGATTTCCTTTATACTCCGAATTTTCTGCTATAATCTGGGGTGGCTCCCATCATCATGGCCTACGGACTCGGCCACCACAGCAGTGAAGATACAGGGGTATATTATACCTGTATTCTGTCTTTCCTTTGGTTCCATATGCGGTTATTGCCGTTTTACGAGAGCAGAGCTCTGTGAGGTTATGGAGAGTGATTATCTGCTTCTTGCCCGTACCAAGGGATTGACGAGAAGCCAGGCGATTGTGCGGCATGCGATGAAAAATGCCATGGTGCCCATTTTTCCGTCTATTTTGGCGGAGTTCATAGGGATTCTTGGCGGTTCCATGATATTGGAGCAGCTATATGGCATTCCCGGAATTGGAAAATTATTTGTTTTAGCATTAAATTATAAAGATTATGATATTTTGTTTGTGGATATGGCAATTTTTACCACGCTGAGTCTTCTGGCAGGTATTTTACTGGATCTTTCCTATGGTTTTATTGATCCAAGAATTAGAATGGGGGCTAAGAAATAATGGCTGATACAAATAAAAACATAGTATTCAGAGAAGATGACTTCGTTCTGATCCAGAAGGATAAACGGGTCACGGATAAGAAACTTGACACAAAGCCCACCACCTTTTTTAAAGATGCGATGAGGCGATTCCGAAAAAATAAGGCTTCGGTGGCCGGCAGTATTATCCTGGGCATATTGGTTATTTTGGCCATATTTGTGCCCATGCTTTCACCCTGTAACATTACAACAGTAAGTACGCCGGAGGCGTTCCTTGCACCAAAGCTCTTTGAAGCCGGAACCGGTTTCTGGGACGGAACAAGGAAATCCACCCGAATTGTATATGATGTGGAGAATGAAGTCCCGGCTCTGTCCGACAAATATTCCATTGCAGCGATTAAGGCGGCATTGGTGAAGATTACTGTTGACCAGGAACCCACGAAGGTGGATGCCGCCAATCCCTACGGGCAGGGTGGTGTATTGGTATTGGCCACGGATGCTACAGTGGAGAACAAAAGTTCGATAATGACCTCCAAGGCTGTGAATTTTGATGTGAACGGGGAGTATAAACTGGATGTTGTTTTCAGTGACGAGGAGGGTGTCAGCAGTTCGGAACTGGGAGAGTATGCGGTTTACCTGAAATCGGGGGATGATGTGATTATGCTTCGGGATTTTTCCCATGATTACAGTCCATTGTCCGTAAATATAAGCGAGGCGCTGGAAAAGGCCGGACTTACCTCTCTGCATGGACAGATTGTGTTCGAGGTGAAATCTGCCACATCAAATTTTCAATATATTCTGATTGAGAGCGTTGTCTTAAGCGCAAAGGAGACAGCGGCGAATGCGGAGGATATTGCAGAAATCTCTTTTACGGATGCAACGGAGTTTGTCAATATAAGCGATACAAGTCTGCTTTCTTATTGGTCCTGTACCGGACGTAAGGGAATTCACGATTCTCTGATTTACTATTGTGATTTCACGATTGATACCTATGCGCTTGTTTATGACGATGCGGATTTGCTGACTTATTCTGCTACGGACTTAAATAAATGGATTGAGGCAGGCTACTGTACCTATGATTACCAGGTGGGTCCGGAATCTTTCGTGAAGCTTACGGATGACTGCCCCATTGATGTCGTGGAAAGCCAGACGGTAATGGGCATTACAAAGAAACTCTCCAGTATCACTGCCAGAGGCTTGGGATATCGGAAACTGGGCTATGACAAAATGCCGAAATTCTTATTTGGAACGGATGCTTCCGGTTTTGACTTGTTCAAACGTGCATTTGCAGGACTGCGGACATCACTGATCTTAGGTGTGTGTACGGCGGCTTTCTGTTTTACCTTTGGTCTAATATGGGGATCTGTTTCCGGATATTTCGGCGGAAGTGTGGATATATGGATGGAGCGTTTCTGTGAGATCTTGGGCGGTGTCCCCTGGATCGTGGTCATGACCCTGTGTATTCTGCATTTGGGGAATAACTTTTTTACCTTTGTGCTGGCGCTTTGCCTTACAGGGTGGATCAGTACGGCGCACAGAACCCGTACTCAGTTCTACCGTTTTAAAGGCCGGGAATATGTGCTTGCCTCCAGAACGCTGGGGTCATCGGATCTTAGACTGATTTTCAAGCATATCCTGCCCAATTCCATGGGAACAATTATTACGTCCAGTGTGCTGATGATTACAAGTGCAATTGTCTCAGAGGCAACGCTTTCATATTTGAATCTGGGACTTCAGGGGTTACAGTCTTTTGGTGTTATGATGTCCTCTAACCAGTCATACCTTGGCGTATATCCGAATCTGGTAATATTCCCCGCCGTTGTTATGGCGTTGATGATGATTTCGTTTAATCTGTTCGGAAACGGATTGAGAGATGCGTTTAACCCGGCTCTGAAAGGAACCGAATAATGTAAGGAGAATGGAAATTCTAAAGCTTACATGGAAGAATGCCTTGAAAAACAGGCATTCTTCATACGGAAAGGAATGGAGTTAATATGTCACAGGATAAGGTTTTATCGGTAAATAATCTAACAATTAATTTTAAAACAGATAATGGTATCTTGAAGGCTGTCCGTGATATTTCTTTTGACTTACACCGTGGAGAAACGCTCTGTATCGTAGGAGAATCGGGTTCGGGCAAATCGGTGACGTCAAAGGCGATTATGGGAATTCTTGCCAACAATGCGATTATTGAAAACGGAAATATTATGTACCGGGGGGAAAATCTGCTTGAGGTTTCCGAGGATGAATTTTATAAAATCCGCGGTCATAAGATTGGAATGATATTTCAGGATCCGCTGTCTTCTCTGAATCCCATTGTCCGTATCGGCAAGCAGATTACGGAGGCTATGCTGATTAATTCTGACAAGCTGAAAATTATGTACAATGACTTGATCAGTGATGACCTCATTCACTACAAGAATACACTTGCAAAAATGAACATTGAAATTGCCAATGAGAGAAAGAAGCTGGATGCTTTTATTGCGGAAATCAAAGCAAAGGAGCATGTGAATGCTCAGGAGAAGGCTGACGATAAAAAGGCAATCCAGGAAAGAAAGCTTGCGTTTAAGGAGTTTGAGAAGAAGACGCGGGAAACCTATGAGAACAAGGCAAAAGAACTGAAAGCGGTGCTGGAGGAGACGGAGAAGAAGGCTAAGCAGCAGGTAAAGGAATACAAAGAAAAGGTGACTGCAGAGCATAAGTCCCGTCTTGAAGAACTTCAGAAAAAGTTGGAGGCGGCTTCTTCAGAGGATGAAAAATCCAAAGCCAAAGAAGCGATGGAAAATGAGAAGCTGGAGTATATTAATAAGCTTAAGTTAACGAAGGCAGAGGCGAAAAAGCGTGCCATTGAAGTCATGCGCGAGGTGGGAATACCGGAGCCGGAGAAGCGTTTTAAGCAGTATCCGTTTGAGTTTTCGGGCGGAATGAGACAGCGTATTGTGATTGCTATCGCGTTGACGGCATCACCGGAGATACTGATATGTGATGAACCCACAACGGCCCTGGATGTGACCATTCAGGCGCAGATACTGGAACTGATTAACCGGATTAAGGCAGAAAGAAATCTTTCATGTATTTTTATTACCCATGACCTGGGTGTGGTTGCGAACATGGCTGACAGAGTTGCCGTTATGTATGCAGGGAAAATTGTGGAATACGGTACTGCGGAGGAGATTTTCTATGATCCGAAACATCCCTACACATGGGCGCTTCTTTCCAGTATTCCGGATGTGGACAGCAAGGAGAAATTGGAGGCAATTCCCGGAACCCCCCCCAATATGATTTACCCGCCAAAGGGGGATGCGTTCGCTGCGCGCAGCAGATATGCAATGAATATTGATTATAGGGAAGAGCCACCGATGTTTAAAGTCAGTGATACTCATTATGCTGCCACATGGCTTTTGGATTCTCATGCGCCGAAGGTTGAGATGCCGAAGATTGTCAGTGAAAGAATCCGAATTTCACTTGAGGAGGACAGATGCGATGAGTGAGACGAAAAACCAATACGCAGGCAACATGAGCAATAGTGAATTTAACAGCCAGTATAATATCAATCCAAAAGTGAAGCAGAAGCCGGAGCTTCGCGAGAAGGGAATCATTCTTTCCGTCAGACATTTGAAACAGTTCTTTTACTTTGGGAAGGGTGTGAATCGTCAGAAATCCAAGGCGGTATCCAATATTTCCTTTGATATCAGGGAAGGTGAGTGTCTTGGGATTGTGGGGGAGAGCGGCTGCGGCAAAACCACCACAGGGCGGAGCATTATACGTCTCTATGATATTACCTCCGGTGCGGTCTATTATAAGGGTGTCAGGATAAGCGGCGGTACCAGATGGAACAGAAAAGAAATCAAATGGACAAGGATTCGCGGCAATGAAAAGATACAGAAGATAAGGGAAACGCTGGAAAAGGATATTGCGGCACTGGATAAGAACAATCCGGAGTATTCATCCAGAGTGTCAAAGCTGAAAGAGGATGCAGACAAGGCAGTGGCAGAGATTCAGGCGAAGATTGCCGACACGAAGAGTACTCAGGAACAGAAGATAAAGCAAATAAAATATGATAATGCTCATGTGAGCAGAAAGCTACTGAATGAAATTCAGATGATTTTTCAGGACCCGGTGGACTCCCTCGATCCGCGTATGACGGTGGAGGATATCATTCAGGAAGGTCTGCGGATTCAGGGTTTTCGTAATAAAAAGGAAAATCATAAGAAAGTTGTCGAGATGCTGAACAGGGTTGGTCTTGTGGAAGAACATGCGTCACGTTATCCGCATGAATTTTCGGGAGGCCAGAGGCAGAGAATTGGTATTGCGAGAGCGCTTATTATGAATCCAAGGCTTTTGATTTGTGACGAGCCCATTTCTGCGCTGGATGTGTCCATACGTGCGCAGGTGATTAATCTTCTGAATGAATTACAGGAAGAGTTGAATCTGTCCATTATTTTCATTGCTCATGATCTGTCCGTTGTAAAGTATTTCTGCGATACGATTGTGGTGATGTATTTTGGCAAGGTGGTTGAAAAGGCATCAAGCACTGAGCTGTTTGCGCATCCTATGCATCCATATACCAAAGCACTACTTTCGGCGATTCCAAAACCAAATCCCAGGTCGGAAAAGAAGAGGCAGCGTATCTTATATAATCCGGCGGAAGTGCATGACTATGAACATGGTGATACACCGGAATTAAGGGAAGTGCGGGAAGATCACTTTGTATATTGCAATAATGCTGAATATGAAAGATATATGAAAGAATTGAATGCCTGATGATAAAGTGAAGGTATGGGAAGAGTGAAATGCCTGATGAAGCATGAAGGGTATAAGGAAGAATAGAATGCCTGATAATAAGGTGAAGGGCATAAGGAAGAATGGAAGGCCTGATGAAAAGCATGTAAGGAAGAAGTGAAGGTTTGGCTATGGGATCTTGGAAAAGGTACATTGCGGCGCTTGTGCTCAATATTGCCCTTACCCTGCTGGTGTTGCTTATAAGAGGGTTTGAACTGAAAATCTACTATGTGGACGCATTCAGTGTTGCGGGCGCTGTTTCTATCTTGTTGGGATTGCTGTTCTGGATTACGGCAGCAGGCGCGTTTGATACGATAGGATATGGATTTTCAACATTGAGCAGCAACAGGAAATATAAGGATTTGTATGAGTATACCGTTGGGAAAAAAGAGAAACGAAGCAGACAAAACAGAACCTTCCTGCCATATATTGTAGTAGGTGTTGTCTTTCTGCTCATTTCGTTCCTGATATCGGCATTTGCATTTTATTGATTGTTTGTACCGTCATAAGCATTGTTGCTGTTGGCGGCATATCGGGGAATGTAAGAAAGGTTCCGCAAAGCGGAGCCTTTCTCGCATTTATAACATATTTTCATTTTATTGAAAAGAGACAAAGTGAAGGGAAAAGATAAGGATAAAGCATGAAAAGAAAAAAGATATTTGTATCGGCAGGTATCAGTTGGCTGGAAGGTATCATGATATTGATTTTGGCGTTTGCCTGTGTGTATGGTATCCTGCAGAAAGCCCAAACATTTGATTCCGGCTATCATCTGGTGGATGACCATGAATTAATACGAATGGAATTCAGCTTTCAGAATGGTTCGGTATCTTTGGGACAGGCGATGACAAGCTGGATTCAGAATGATTTTTACAACCGTTATCGCCCCTTATACTGGGTAGAGAGGGTTACTTGCACATTTTTATGGGGAAGTGAGCTTTTATATTGGAATTATTATACCGCAGTGAAGGGGATATTGGCATTTATTCTGTTATATTTTATGGCAAGATTTCTGAAATATAATAGGGTGGTCAGTGCGATGCTGCCTTGTGTGGTAATGCTAGGCAGTCAGTTCACGCCCTGGTATAGAAGTGCCAACCAAGAGAGTACAGGACTTTTGCTTGCGGCATTTGTCCTTTGTATGATTGCAGCGCAGGCCTATTATCATAAGTACAAGGCGTGGTATTATAATAGTTTCATTGTTGCAGGAGCAATTCTTTGTGGTCTTGTAAAAGAAAGCTTTACGCTTTTTATGCCGATATTTATTGCTTTGAAGTTATGGCTGGAATATTGGGAGGAGGGTAAAGAACCTGCGAAGGGAGATTTTCTTCGCTGCCTCCAAGGCAATGCTGTGACATATGGAATGATTTTTATGGCAATGATAGTAAATGTCGGAATGATTTTGTTTCGCGTTGGTGTGGATAAGGTGAGTTATGCCGGATTTCAAAAAGGTACACCGCTATGGGTTTATAAGCAGGGGATTGAAAACAGTCTGTTTATACACATGAAATCGTATACTTATGTCGGAGTATTGATTTTTTTACTTGCTGTGGTATGTTATAAAGCCATAGAAAAGAAAGATATCATGAAGTATGTCTGTCTGGCAATAATTGGTGCATGTATTATGGCAATACAACTTGCAGCTCACGCAAAGAGCGGCATGTGGGAGAGATATATGATTCCCTATACCATAGCGTATGGGCTGGTATTTGTATTATTGGCATATCATTTTTTTGAAAGAGATAAGATTCACAAGATGGTTTACTATGTTGTCTTGCTTGGATTTATTGGAAATGGTATCAAAACAGCATACCAAGGCTCCCTTCATTATGCTGAGGATGGCAGGAGTATTCATGCGTTTTTAAATGAAGTGTATACACAGACAGAAGAAGATGATGATATTGTGTGTGCTTTTTATGATGAGGAATTGAATTTATCAGTCGAAAGCTGGCTTGAAGCACATGGCAGAACAAAGACATATACTTGGATCAATGATGGTTTTAAGAACGAAATACAGTTGGCAGGAAGTGCGCCGGAGCAATATCGGATAGAAGATGTGGATGCCCTGGTCTGCTATGAATGGCAGGCGGAGGATATGCGGAAGCTGTTGGAAATTGGACCGGAAGAGGACTGTGAGATGTATTATTTCAATGGTTATTTATTGATAATAGTATAGTTGTGGACAAGCAATGATGTGATTTAAGTTATTGTGCACATCTTGGTGTGAATGAGGTTTGGAGATATGAAAATAAGGTATGAAATTACAGGGTGTAGCAGATGGTGTGGGAAAATTCGGATATAATATTTGGAGTCTGCAATAATTACATCGCCCCGATTGCTGGATATGGTTTTTGATCTGTTTTTCTGTTCTGGAGTATTTATAAAAAGAGAAGGGAAGCAGGACTGGCAGGTGTCAATTCTATCATAAGAGAACAAATATTTGGAACAAATGTTCTAAAAATTGAAGATTTCATCTATACAAATAAAATGCTGTATGGTATAATCAGAGTTGCTTTTATGTCATCTAGTTCATTTTAGTTTTACTACTATTATCGGGTTTGGTTACTATGAGAATTCTTTTGTTCTCATTGGGAACGCGATGTTTCCAATCGCTTTACGGAGGTGATATTTCGTGCAAAGTGAACAAAAACCGTTCACAGAACAAAAATCGTTCATTGAACAAAAACCTTTTAAGCTTCATTCAGAATACGAACCTACCGGCGACCAGCCCCAGGCAATCGCAGCGCTGGTAGAGGGTTTCAAACAAGGCAACCAGTTTCAGACATTGCTGGGCGTGACCGGCTCAGGGAAGACCTTCACCATGGCCAACGTCATCGCCGCCCTGAACAAGCCCACATTGGTCATAGCGCACAATAAGACCCTTGCCGGACAATTGTATGGTGAGTTCAAGGAATTTTTCCCTGAAAATGCGGTAGAATACTTTGTGTCTTATTATGATTATTATCAGCCGGAGGCATATGTGCCTTCTTCGGATACCTATATTGCAAAGGATTCTTCTATTAACGATGAGATAGACAAGCTGCGCCTGTCCGCAACAGTATCTCTGACAGAGCGGCGGGACGTGGTGGTGGTGGCCAGCGTATCCTGTATTTATGGTCTGGGCAGTCCGGATGAGTATCAAGATATGGTGGTATCTCTGCGGCCCGGTATGGTAAAGGACAGAGATCAGGTACTGAGGGAACTGGTGGATATTCAGTATAACCGTAATGAAATGGACATGCAGCGGGGGTGTTTTCGGGTACACGGAGATGTGATTGAGGTATATCCTGCCCAGGGGGGAGACTATTTTATCCGGGTGGAGTTCTTCGGGGACGAGATTGACAGAATCGCCGAGGTGGAACCCTTGTCGGGCAGGGTGCATGCGGTCTTGAGTCATGTTGCCATTTTCCCGGCCTCTCATTATGTGGTTTCGCAGGATAAAATTAAGATAGCTTGTGATAATATTGTAAAAGAAATGGAAGAGCAGGTGCGCTTCTTCAAGGGAGAGGACAAGCTCATTGAAGCCCAGCGGATTGCGGAGAGAACAAATTTCGACGTGGAGATGCTGCGGGAAACAGGTTTTTGCTCCGGCATTGAGAACTATTCACGGCACCTCAATGGTATGCCGCCCGGAGCACCGCCAATGACTCTGATGGATTTCTTCAGGGATGATTTCCTGATCATTGTGGATGAATCCCATATGACCATTCCCCAGATACGGGGGATGTATGCGGGGGACCGTTCCAGGAAGACAACACTGGTGGACTATGGGTTCCGGCTTCCTTCGGCATTGGATAACAGACCGTTGAACTTTGAGGAATTTGAGGCGCATATTGACCAGATGATGTTCGTGTCAGCCACACCGTCTGATTATGAGGCAGATCACGAGCTTCTGCGCACAGAGCAGATCATCCGGCCCACAGGATTGTTGGACCCGGAGGTGGATGTAAGGCCCGTGGAAGGACAGATCGACGATTTGATCAGCGAAGTCAATCAAGAGACGAAAAAACATAATAAAATATTGATTACAACGCTGACAAAGCGAATGGCGGAGGATTTGACCGACTATATGAGAGAGGTGGGTATCAGGGTGAAGTATATGCACTCGGATATTGAGACACTGGAAAGGGCGGAAATCATCCGGGATATGCGTCTGGATGTGTTCGATGTACTGGTGGGTATCAATCTGTTGCGGGAAGGATTGGATATTCCTGAGATATCCTTAGTGGTCATTTTGGACGCGGATAAGGAAGGATTTCTCCGTAGCAGTACTTCTCTGATACAGACCATTGGACGTGCGGCGCGGAATGCGGAGGGGCGTGTGATCATGTATGCGGACACGGTGACGGATTCCATGCGGGCAGCGCTTGAGGAAACGAACCGCAGGCGTGCGATTCAGATGAAATATAATGAAGAGCATGGCATTACACCGCAGACAATTAAGAAGGCGGTTCGGGATTTGATTTCCATTTCCAAAGAAATTGCTAAGGAAGAGATGCAATTTGAGAAAGATCCTGAATCCATGAGCCGTAAAGAATTAGAGAAGCTGATTGCAGAAGTGCAGAAGAAGATGCAGAGAGCGGCAGCAGACCTGAATTTCGAGGCGGCGGCGGAGCTGAGAGATAAGATGGTGGAATTGAAGCAGAAGCTACAGGATATGGATAAAGAGGACTGAAATTTTGTGCTGCGGCAGCAGATAGCAAAGTCCTGATGAAGGGATGATAGCGGGAAGAAATGGAGTGCAATACAAATGGAAGAGATTAAGAAGATGCGTCCCAGGGAATATATCAAAGTACGTGGGGCCAACGAAAATAATTTGAAGAATCTGGATGTGGATATTCCGCGGAATGAGCTGGTGGTTCTGACAGGAATGTCAGGATCAGGGAAATCGTCTTTGGCCTTTGAGACCATTTATGCAGAGGGGCAGAGACGTTATATGGAGTCGCTGTCTTCCTATGCCAGGATGTTCTTAGGGCAGATGGAGAAGCCCAATGTGGAGCGGATTGAGGGGTTGTCGCCGGCAATTTCCATCGATCAGAAGTCCACCAACAGGAATCCCCGTTCCACGGTGGGTACGGTGACGGAGATATATGATTATTTTCGTCTGCTCTATGCCAGGATCGGGGTTCCACATTGCCCAAAATGTGGAAGGGAGATTGCAAAACAGACGGTGGATCAGATGGTAGACCAGATTATGACCATGCCGGAGGGAACGAAGCTGCAGTTGATGGCGCCGGTGGTACGGGGGCGCAAGGGCGAGCATGTGAAGGTATTGGATCGCGCCAAAAGGAGCGGATATGTGCGAGTGCGCATTGATGGCAGTCTCTACGAACTGACAGAAGAGATTTCGCTGGATAAGAATTTGAAGCATACCATTGAGATTGTGGTGGACCGTTTGGTGGTAAAGGCGGGAATCGAGAGAAGGCTTGCGGATTCTATTGAGAATGTACTGGAATTGGCAGAAGGACTTCTGTTGGTGGATGTGATTGATGGAGAGCCTGTGACGTTCAGCCAGAGCTTTTCCTGTCCCGACTGCGGTATTGGTATCAGTGAAATTGAGCCGAGAAGTTTCTCTTTTAACAATCCTTTTGGCGCTTGTCCGGAATGTCTGGGATTGGGCTATAAAATGGAATTTGACGTAGAATTGATGGTTCCCGATCAAAGCTTAAGTATTCGGGAGGGAGCCATTGCCGTGACCGGCTGGCAGTCCTGTGCCGATAAATCCAGTTTCACCAATGCAGTTTTGCAGGCGTTATGTAAGGAGTACCATTTTGATTTGGATACGCCTTTTGAAAAGTATTCGGAAGAAGTGAAGCATGTTCTGCTGTATGGCACAGGAGGAAAAGAGGTGGAGGTCCATTACCAGGGGCAGCGTGGAAAGGGCGTTTATCCGGTAGCCTTCGAGGGATTGATACGCAATGTGGAGCGTAAGTATAAGGAAACGTTCTCCGAGATTATGAAGCAGGAGTATGAAACTTTTATGCGCATTACCCCCTGTAAGGAATGTAAGGGGATGCGTCTGAAGAAGGAATCTCTGGCTGTGACAGTCTGTGATAAGAATATTCATGAGATTACCACATTGTCCATACGGGATCTGTATGAATTTCTGCAGGAAATGCAGCTCACCAACCAGCAGCAGCTTATCGGTGAACGGATCATAAAAGAAATCAGGGCAAGAGTAGGATTTCTTGTGGATGTGGGATTGGAATATCTGTCACTGTCCAGGGCGACCGGAACATTGTCCGGTGGGGAAGCCCAGCGTATCCGGCTTGCCACGCAGATTGGCTCCGGCCTGGTGGGAGTTTGCTATATTCTGGATGAGCCAAGCATCGGACTGCACCAAAGAGATAATGATAAACTGTTAAATACCTTGAAAAGTCTCCGGGATTTGGGGAATACCCTGATTGTGGTGGAACACGATGAGGATACGATGCTGGCGGCGGATTATGTAGTGGATATCGGTCCGGGGGCCGGCTCTCATGGAGGCGAGTTGATTGCCTGCGGCACTGCGGAGGAGATAATGAAGGTGCCGGAGTCTATTACCGGTAAATACTTAAGCGGTGAATTGAAAATTCCTGTTCCCGCAGAGCGGAAGAAACCCAGCGGCTGGCTGAAAGTTACAGGGGCAAAAGAAAATAATCTGAAAAACGTTACTGTAGAGTTCCCCTTAGGGGTAATGACCTGTGTAACAGGTGTGTCGGGTTCAGGAAAGAGTTCTCTGGTCAATGAAATATTGTATAAACATCTGGCTAAGAGCCTTAACCGCGCCAGATGTATCCCGGGAAAACATAAGGATATTCTGGGGATAGAGCAGTTGGATAAAGTCATTGCCATTGACCAGTCTCCCATCGGACGCACGCCCAGGTCAAATCCTGCCACTTATACCGGTGTCTTTGACCAGATTCGTGATTTGTTTGCTTCCACTGCGGATGCTAAGGCGAAGGGGTATGGCAAAGGCAGATTCAGCTTCAATGTAAAGGGCGGACGTTGTGAGGCTTGCGGCGGAGACGGCATTATTAAGATTGAAATGCACTTTTTGCCGGATGTGTATGTGCCCTGTGAAGTCTGCGGCGGTAAGCGCTATAATCGTGAGACATTGGATGTGAAATACAAGGGAAAGAGTATCTTCGATGTGCTGGATATGACTGTGGAAGAGGCCATGCCCTTTTTTGAGAATCTTCCTTCCATCCGCCGCAAAATCGAAACGCTTTATGATGTGGGACTTTCTTATATTAAGCTGGGACAGCCTTCTACCACGTTGTCAGGAGGGGAGGCACAGCGCATTAAGCTGGCCACGGAACTTTCCAGGAGAAGCACCGGGAAAACAATCTATATTCTGGACGAACCTACCACAGGACTTCATTTTGCGGATGTGCATAAGCTGGTGGAGATTCTGCACAGACTTACGGATGGGGGCAATACGGTGGTGGTCATTGAACACAATCTGGATGTGATTAAGACGGCTGACTACATTGTCGACATGGGACCCGAAGGCGGTGATCGCGGCGGCACTGTGATTGCCCGGGGGACACCGGAAGAGATTGCAGAATGCAAAACTTCATATACCGGTATGTATGTGAAAAAGATGTTGGATCGTACCTGACATTTTTGATAAAGGCTAAAGGATTCCGGAAATTTTGCCGATAAAATGTAAGAGACGGTTTTAAGGCCCCAAAGTGCGGCGCCTGAGAATTTCTAAATTTGACCTTGGCTTGCAGCAGGAAAATAAAACATTTTTAAAATTTTTATAAACCTCTATGAAAATGGAATACTTTCGGTTATAATAAGGAGTGTATGACTTTGTTTCGGAAATTTGAAATCCATTAGAAAGGGGTTTTATGATATGCAGTGCACAGATATCGGAATCGATTTAGGTACAGCCAGCATTTTAGTATACATCAGAGGGAAGGGCGTGGTATTGAAGGAGCCTTCCGTTGTGGCGTTTGACAGGGATACCAATAAGATTAAGGCGATTGGAGAGGACGCGCGTCTGATGTTGGGCAGGACGCCCGGCAATATTGTGGCAGTAAGACCGTTGCGGCAGGGAGTTATCTCTGATTATACCGTAACAGAGCGTATGATGAAGCATTTTATACAGAAGGCGTTGGGCAGGAGAATGTTCAGAAAGCCGCGCATAGCCGTATGTGTTCCCAGCGGGGTCACGGAGGTGGAGAAGAAGGCTGTGGAGGACGCAACGCTTCAGGCGGGAGCCAGGGATGTGGCGATTATAGAAGAACCTATTGCCGCCGCAATCGGTGCAGGGATAGATATTACCAAGCCCTGTGGGAATATGATTGTGGATATCGGCGGAGGAACGTCCGATATTGCGGTCATTTCTTTGGGAGGAACAGTGGTCAGCGCTTCCATTAAGGTAGCCGGAGATGATTTTGATGAAGCGATTGTGCGCTATATGCGTAAAAAGCATAATCTGCTCATTGGTGAGAGAACTGCAGAGGATTTGAAGATAAAAATAGGTACCGCTTATAAACGGGCGGAAACCGATTATATGGATGTCCGTGGTCGGAACCTTGTGACGGGTCTTCCTAAGACGGTGAAGGTATCTTCAGAAGAGACCGAGGAAGCACTTCATGAGATTACAGCGCAGGTGGTGGAGACGATTCATAGTGTCCTGGAGAAGACGCCGCCGGAATTGGCCGCGGATATTGCGGACAGGGGGATTGTGCTGACAGGAGGCGGAAGTCTCTTGCGGGGATTGGAGGAATTGATATCCTCCAAAACAGGTATCAACACTATGACCGCAGAAGATCCTATGACGGCAGTTGCAATCGGAACCGGAAAATATGTGGAATTCCTTTCGGAATATAATGATAAGGTATAGGCAAGGGCAGCAGAGTATTATGTAATTGTAAAGGAGAGAACGAATGCTAAAGGGGTTATATGTGGCATATACGGGCATGATGAATGAACAGAACAGAATGGATATTCTGACAAACAATCTGGCAAATGCGTCTACGGTAGGATATAAAAAAGAGGGATCTACCAGCCAGGCGTTTGATGATATTCTGACATTAAAAATCAGGGATGCCTCAGTGGGAAAAGGGATTATACAACGTATTGGTACGAATAATCCCGGTGTCAAAATTGGAGAAAATTATACTGATTTTACACAGGGATCGTTTCGTGTTACGGATAATACCTATGATCTGGCGCTGGCAGGAGAGGGTTTCTTCGCCGTTGAATTTACGAATAAGGCAGGAGAGACGTCCACCATGTATACACGTGCGGGACAGTTTACTTTGGATAGAGACGGCTATCTGAGGACAGATGATGGGGATTATGTATTAGATGTGCAGGATCGGAGAATTCGATTGAATCCATTGTTGGAAAGTAAAATTTCGGATAATGGCACCATTACCCAGAATGGAAGAGAAGTGGCAAGGATTCAGGTGGCTGATTTTGAAGATTATAATTATCTGGAAAAATATGGTGAGACATACTATCGGCCCATAGAGGGTGCAACACTTACCCAGGGGACGGCAGAGGTGAAGTCAGGGTATCTGGAAATGGCAAATGTGCAGGTAGTATCTGAAATGGTGAATCTTATTTCCATTGCGCGTGCCTATGAGAGTAATCAGAAGATTATTCAAACCTATGACAGTACACTGGAAACGGCAGTGACTCAAATTGGAAGATTGTCAAGTTGATAGTGTATAGAGTGTGGTTAAGATTCGTGAAAGCCAGGATGAAGGCAGAAAGGGAAAATTATGGTACGCAGTTTATGGACAGCCGCAACAGGTATGCTTGCGCAGCAGACAAATATTGATACGATTGCAAACAATTTATCCAATGTGAACACACAGGGATATAAGACACAGGTGAATGAATTTAAGACCCTGTTATATCAGACATTACAGACCAGAACCACATCGGCAAACGGTGAGGAGAAGCCTATTGGTGCGCAAGTGGGCTTGGGTGTCCGCCACTCGGCGGTTTCTGCTATTTTTAAGCAGGGAACACCTATGGCATCCGATAGAGATACTGATTTTATGATTGAAGGAAAGGGATTTTTTGCATTAAGGGGAGAAGACGGCAATACATATTACACACGTAACGGCAGTTTTCAGTTCGCAATAGGAACCAATGGATACGTGTTGGCGAATATGGACGGTCTTCCGGTGTTGAGTACTAACGGCCAGCCCATTACATTGAATAATAATTACGTGCTGAGCAATGTGACTGTGGATAAGGACGGCAGACTTTGCTACCCGGATGAGAATAACAATCCGCAGCCCCTTGGTATAACCATTGGTGTCTTTCAGTTTAATAATCCCAGTGGTCTGGAACGCTTGGAAGATACACTGTATGCGGTGTCTGATGCCAGCGGCCAGCCAATAAATGAGGCTACGAATAATGCGGTGGAGAAGAGTAAGATTCATCAGAAATACTTGGAAGGGTCTAATGTACAGGTAGTAGATGAAATGGTAAGTATGATTGTGGCACAGCGTGCATATGAATTGAACTCTAAGGCCATTACCACATCGGATGAAATGCTGCAGCAGGCAAATAATCTGAAGCGTTAAGGTTGACATGATTCCTGGCCGGTTGTGCCAGATGAGGTTTGACTTCTGATTGCGAAGAAGCAACAAGGTATTGTTCTATGCGGTATTTGTTGGTCAAAGGGGAAAGTTGAAAGAATTCCTTTGCCATATGGTATTTGCGTCGCAGTCGAAGAAGAAATTTCAATGAGAAGGAGAACAGAGATGGATTTCAGCAATATAGCTTCCATGTATAGCGATGTATATTCGACGGCAGCCAACCAAACTGCATCCAAGCTTCAAAATCAACTGAACGGCTCAGATTATTCCAAAGCAAACAGCGATGAATTGCTGGATGCATGTAAGCAGTTTGAAGCGTATTTCGTTGAGCAGATGTATAAAGCCATGATGAAGACGATTCCGGAAAACGAGAATAATTCCAATTATACCTCCGGTATTATGGATTATTACAAAGATCAGATGATTCAGTCGATGGCGGAACAGACGTCCAATGGTTCAGGTTTGGGGATAGCACAGATGCTTTATGAGCAGATGAAGCGTAATTATGGTATTTCAGATGTTGTTGTGGACGGCAGCGGGGAAGGAAATGAAGATAGTGTAACACCGGCTGCTATGGGATGATTTGTTTCGGATTGGACAGGGTTTATGTCTGCCGGAATCATGATGTTGAATGTATGATGATATTGTCCTCTGTAAAGGGATGGGAAAAGAATAATTTGAAATGAGGCTGCTTAGGTGCAAAGGCAGCCTTATTCTGCTATATACAATTGGTAATATGCAGTAAAGCTGTATATTACACAAAGCGGCGAATGTGCTGTTTTGAATCAAGGTTACGAAAACTTTCATAGGAAAGGATGACCATATTCTTGGGGAATAACAGTCTATGGTGTCTTGCTGTGAAAGACATTTTCATTGCAATAACAGGGAGACCCGATGGATACAGTCAATGGATATGTGGAGCATATTATTTTTCAAAATAAGGAAAATGGCTATACGGTAATGAGTGTGATGGTGAATAGTGAGGAAATCACCTGTGTGGGAATATGCAGGGGATTGACCCAGGGAGAGACAATCGCCGCACAGGGGGAATATATAGCCCATCCGGTGTATGGCTCTCAGTTTAAAATCAGCACATATCAGGTAGTAATGCCCCAGGACAGTATCAGTATGGAACGATATCTTGGTTCCGGCGCTGTGAAAGGGGTCGGGCCTGCACTGGCGGCCAGAATTGTTAAGAAATTCGGAGATGATACCTTTCGTATTATTGAAGAAGAGCCGGAACGGCTGTCAGAGATAAAGGGAATCAGTGAGCGCAAGGCAAGGGAGATTGCTGCGCAGATGGAAGAGAAAAAAGATCTGAGAGATGCTTTGGTTTATCTGCAGCAATATGGCATTTCCAATACATTGGCATTAAAAATATATGATACATATGGTATGAGATTGTATCATATTTTGAAGGAAAATCCATATCGTTTGGCGGAAGATATCTCTGGTATCGGTTTTAAAATGGCAGATGAGCTGGCGGCCAAAATAGGCATACATACGGATTCTGATTACAGGATACGCAGCGGTGTCTATTATGCGTTGCTGCAATCCACAGGAGAGGGAAATTGTTATCTTCCAATGAATATTTTGCTTGAACGGTCAGAAACGCTGCTGGGGTTGGAAAAGGAAAATATACGTCCTCAGATAGATAATCTGATGATGGATAAGAAGCTTGTCATAAAGGGAGACAACGTTTTTGCTGCTTCTTATTATTATGCAGAGCTGAATTGTGCCAGGATGCTGTATGAATTGAATGTGCCTATGATGACGGCAGAGGATTCTGCGGGGGAGGAAAAGGACTTCCCAAGAGACAGGCGGACAGAGGCGGCTGTTAAACTGGAAAAATTAGCTGAAAATCTTAAGATGGAATTAGACGAACTGCAATTTCAGGCGGTTATGGAGTGCATTCAAAACGGATTGTTTCTGCTGGCCGGAGGGCCGGGTACGGGGAAAACCACCACCATTAATATGATGATACGGTATTTTGAGGCGGAGGGACTGGATATTTTCTTAGGGGCACCCACCGGGCGCGCCGCCAAGCGGATGACGGAAGCAACTGGATTTGAAGCCAGAACGATTCATCGTATGTTGGAATTGAACAGTGCTTTGTCTGATGAGAACACGCGAAAGGTAAATTTTGAAAGAAATGAACAAAATCCTCTGGAAGCGGATGTGATCATTATTGATGAAATGTCCATGGTGGATATTCAGTTGTTTCAATCGCTGCTTAAGGCGGTGGCGCCGGGAACACGTCTGGTTCTGGTAGGGGATGTGAACCAACTTCCCAGTGTGGGACCGGGACAAGTGCTGCGGGATCTCATTTGCAGTGGATGCTTTCCCATGGTAGAGTTAAAAAAGATTTTCAGGCAGGCGGAGAAAAGCGACATCATTGTTAATGCGCATCGAATTAACAACGGGCAGCAGATCGCATTGGATAATAAGTCGAAAGACTTTTTCTTATTGGAAAGAAAGGATGTCAATGTCATATATAAACATATGATCCAGCTTATACAGGAGAAATTGCCGCCATATGTGCGGGCAACTCCCTTTGACATACAGGTATTGACGCCTATGCGTAAGGGAAGTCTTGGCTGCGAGACTTTGAATGGTATTCTGCAGTGTTATCTGAATCCGGCGGATGAAAACAAAAAGGAACATGTCAGTGGGAATACCATTTATCGCGAGGGCGATAAGGTAATGCAGATTAAGAATAACTATCAATTGGAATGGGAGATTGTCAGCAAGTATGGCATTCCTGTGGATAAGGGAACAGGCGTATTCAACGGAGATATGGGAAAAATTCTGGAGATCAACGATACCGCGTCCAATCTGGTGGTGGAATATGACGAACAGAGAAGAGTGACTTATCCATTTTCGCTGTTGGATGAGCTGGAGTTGTCTTATGCCATTACGATTCACAAGGCGCAGGGAAGCGAGTATCCAGCGGTCCTTTTGCCTCTGCTGGGAGGGCCCAAAATGCTGTTTAACAGGAATTTGCTATACACTGCCATTACCAGGGCGAGGAGCTGTGTCACAATTCTGGGCAGTAGTGATACAGTGCGGGAGATGATAGATAATATCAGTGAAAGACGCAGATATACTGCGTTGACAGAAAGAATACAGGAGGTGTATCAAAACAGTGTCGGAGAAGGTTCCTGAGCAATTTTGTATTGGAAAGTGAGGGAACTGTAAAATGAGAATATCAAATAAAATATCTGGTATAAAACCGAAGTATTTGACAAAAACTGGAATAGTAACCGTAATGTTACAGCTTTTGTTTCCCCGCCGCTGTCCGGTGTGTGACGGAATTGTGCGGCCCATTGGAGAAAAGCTTTGTACAGAATGTCTGGGACGGCTGAAGCTGTTGACCCCACCCTGGTGTATGAAATGCGGGAAGAAAATCACCGGACAAAAAGAATATTGTGCAGACTGTATTCGGAAAGAACATGAGTATATACGGGGAAGGGCGCTATATGAGTATGAGAGTGCAGCGCTGTCTATTTATCGTTTTAAGTATGGAGGACGGCGGGAATATGCACCGTTTTATGGGGAGCAGGTGGCGGAATATTTGGGGGATTTCGTCAGGAGTATACAGCCGGATGCTTTGATACCAATACCACTGCATAAGAAGAGAAAGAATGCAAGAGGCTACAATCAGGCAGAGCTGTTGGCACAGGCAATTGGGGAAGGGTTGGGGGTGCCGGTGTACACGGAGATTTTGGTCAGAGAGAAAAATACGGCACCGCTGAAATATGAAAATCCTGAAGAAAGACAAAATAATTTGAAAAAGGCTTTTAATATCAGGCAAAATGATGTAAAATTAGAGAAGGTAGTATTGATTGATGACATTTATACCACAGGCTGCACAATAGATGAAGCAGCGAGGACATTAAAGACCGTGGGCGTCAAAGAGATTTATTTTATAGCGCTGGCTTGTGGCGCAGGGTTCATGTGAGATGATGTTCCAGAGCGTCAAAGCTGAGGTTGTCTGAAACATACCGGAAGATATGGAATGTCACTTATATAATTGGAATAGGAGGGAAGCTATGAACGTAAGAAATTGCAGAAGCTGCGGACGGATTTTTAATTATGTTGCAGGCATGGCAATTTGTCCTGCTTGCCGTGAAAAACTGGAGCAAAAGTTTCAGGAAGTGAAAGATTATATTCGCGAACACAAAGGGGCAGGAATCAATGAAGTATCAGAGGCATGTGATGTGGAAACAAACCAGATTCGCCAATGGCTGAGAGAAGAGCGTCTGGAGATTGCACCTGACTCCGCTATCATGCTGGCCTGCGAATCTTGTGGCGCACCTATCCGCAGCGGCAGGTTTTGTGAGAAATGTACCGGAAACATGACTAAGAATTTTAAGGATGTATTGAAAACAAATCAGCCGGAGAAGCCTAAGTATACCAAAGATGATGCAGAGGGACCCAAGATGAGGTTCCTGAAATGATTTGTATCAGGCAGGAGGTCTGCTATGCTGAATGAAGAACGTATCATATTGATGACCAGAATGGCTTCATATGAAAAGGGTGAAGGCAAAGAGAATGTGAAAGTAGGGAACTATTTCCGCAGTGATTATATTGCGGTACAGTTGTTGAAATCCATTGTCTGCGGAACTTTGGTATTTGTGATCTTGTTTGGTCTCTATGTGTTTTATCACTATGAAGAGTTTATGCAAGAACTGTACAATATGGATTTGATTGCTTTTGCTCAAAATGTTTTGTTTTATTTTGTTGGTCTGGTGGCGGGATATGGGGTTTTGACGTATCTTGTCAGTTCATGGCGTTATGCTAAGGCCAAGAAAAGTTTGAAATGCTATTATCATAATTTGAAAAAGCTGAATTCCCTATATAACGATATGCAATAAGGGGTTTTCGGCCGGAGGACAGAATGACAGTTTTACTGGAAATGAAAGAGAGATTAAAGCAGATTTACAGCAAAGGTGAGCCGTTTTTGCTGCCGCTTGTTAAGTTTTTGCTGGCTTTTATCACTTTCAACACTTTAAATGGCAGAATGGGGTACATGACACAGTTGGATAATGTGGCAGTTGTATTGATTGCAGCATTAACTTGCTCTTTTCTGCCGACAGGGGCACTGGTTTTTTTCGCAGCAATTTTCAGCCTGGCACATATGTATGCCCTTTCTTTGGAAGTGGCTTTGGTGGGCTTGTGTGTATATTTTGTAATGTATTTGCTGTTTTTCCGATTCAGCCCCAAAGACTCGCTTGTGGTTGTGTTGACACCTTTGTTGTGTGCAATGAAAATACCTTATGTGGTGCCTATTGTGGTGGGTCTGCTATGCAGTCCCATGTCTGCGGTATCAGTGGGATGCGGCGTGGTGGTCTACTATGTGATAGAAGCGATCGTTGCCAACGCATCTAATATCAGAACCATGGGCAATGACGAGATGGTTGCAAAGGTACGTATCCTGCTGGAAGCCATTACAGGGAACAGAGCAATGCTGGTGATAGTGGTATCCTTTGCCATTACCATATTGGTAGTGTATTTTATCCGTAGGTTGTCCATAGATTATTCATGGACGATTGCCATGATTGCAGGAGTGATGATCAATGTTGTGGTGCTGTTGGTCGGCGATCTGCTGTATGATATCAACATTTCGGTCGGAGGTGCACTATTAGGCTCTTTGCTTGCCCTGGTTGTAGCAAAGATAGTTGAATTTTTCCGATTTTGTGTAGATTACAGTCGAGTGGAAAAAGTGCAGTTTGAGGATGATGAGTATTACTATTATGTGAAAGCTGTGCCTAAGATGGCAGTTTCCATGTCTACAAAGACAGTGAAGAAAATTAACACACAGCAGCCAAGATCTGCAGCGGGAGGAAGAGGCAGCGCTTCACGGCATACCGGCAGAATAACACAACCAAACAGAACTGCTGACAGAAGGGCAGGCGCAAACAGAAATGCGTCGGGAGAGCGAAGCGATTCCGGCAGGAATGCCGGCAGAGGAAGTGCGGGTTCTGACAATGTACGCAATAATGGTTCCGGCAGAAATGGTCAGAGAACCTCTGCATATGGGCAGAACCGTAGCAATGTGACAATAGGCAGTACAGTCAGACAGGATACGGTGGAAGACGTAGCAGAAGATTATGAAGAACTTTATTAAATAGTGAAATGGAAAATCGTAATGCAGGGAGTGCCGGCAGAGGTAACGACAGGCAATGGATTTGGTAGGAAGCAGCAGATTAGTTTATGAAAAGTAGGGTCGGGGAAAATGCAATGGGTTGATAGAGGGGTTGAATACCTGAAAACTGCCAGAATTTATGCAAATACCATGGATTGGAGCGATGTATTGGAAATTTTAATTATCGCTTTTTTGGTGTACTATATTTTGGCATGGATGAAAACAACCAGATCATGGAGGCTGTTAAAAGGTCTGATTGTCATTTTCCTCTTTCTGTTTATTGTGGATATTATGGAGATGACCACAATTATATGGATTGCCCAAAATGTGTTAAGTTTCGCAGTGATGGGCGTGATTGTGGTGATGCAGCCGGAACTGCGTCACGCATTAGATCAACTTGGACAGAAGAATTTTATACCTTCCCTGGGATTTTCCGATTCATCCAAAGGAAAGGAAAATGCTTTTTCCGAGAAAACCATGAATGAGATTGCAAAAGCATGTGTGGAGATGGGCAAGGTAAAGACCGGTGCATTGATTGTCATTGAGAGAAAGGAATCTCTGAAGGATTATGAGCGTACAGGAATTGAAATAGACGGCGTGGTGACCAGCCAGCTATTGATTAATATTTTCGAGCATAATACACCGCTGCATGACGGGGCGGTTATTGTGCGCGGTAATCGGGTCACATATGCTACCTGTTACCTGCCCTTGTCCGATAATTTAGGCTTGAGCAAAGAACTGGGCACCAGGCACCGGGCGGGTGTGGGGGTGTCTGAGACGACGGATTCCATGACTGTGATCGTATCGGAAGAAACCGGCGGTATCAGCATCGCCTATGAAGGAAAACTGGAAAGAAATCTGGATGGAGAGCATTTAAGAGGAAAAATGCGTCAGATCATGAATATGAATGGAGAAGAGAATGCAAAAGGCAGAAGCAGGAGGAAAAATAAAAAAGCTGAAACTAGGAAAAAAACTGCTGAATAATCTGGGTTTGAAACTGATTTCCATCATATTTGCTGTTGTGCTCTGGTTCCTGGTGGTCATAGCAGACAATCCTAAGGAGACAAGGACTTTCTCTAATATTCCGGTGACATTGACAAATGTGGAATTGCTGGAAAAGGAAAATAAGGTCTATGAGGTGGTGGATAATTCGGACCGTGTCCGCGTTACGGTGGAAGTGCCAAGAAGTGATCTGGATAAGCTGAGGTCTTCGGATATTGTGGCAGAAGCGGATATGAGCAAGTTGACGGCGGTCAATACCATTGCCATTAGCTTTTATGTGATGAATGATGATGTGAATGTGTCAAATATTACCGGCAATCGGGATGCGGTGCATTTGAATGTGGAAGACAGGGTAAGCAAGTGGAAGCTGATAGAGTATCACTTACAGGGAGACGTGGCGGAGAATTATATGGTGGCAGGTGTGACATTGGATCAGACACGTATTGAGGTCAGCGGTGCACAATCTGCCGTGGAAAAAATTGATCATGCGTTGGTAGAATTTGATGTGACCGGTGCGACAACGACACAATCCGCAAATGTTGAGATTAAACTGTGCGATGCGGAAGGAAATATACTGGATTTGCCCAATGTCACAAAGAGCGCGGATCATACTGTGATGGCAGTACAGGTTCTGGCGGTCAAAGAGGTACCCATTGAGCTGAATCCTACGGGGATACCTGCTGAGGGATATCTGGCCACCGGAGAGATGAGCTGCGAACCTCCTACGATAATGATAGCGGGTACTGCTTCTACCCTGGCAAGTATCAGTAAGATTAGCGTTCCTCAAGATCAGTTGGATATTACGGATGCGGAGGAATCTTTCGTAAGCAGTATTAATATAAAAAATTATTTGCCCGCTAATGTCAGGTTAGCAGATAGTAGTTTCAATGGAAAAGTGACTGCAACTGTTTATGTAGAACCAAGAGCGGAGAGAATTCTGACGATTCCAGAAGAGAATATCAGTTTGTCACAATTGCCGGAGGGATTTGACTGGGAGTTTGATGAAGAGTCGGAGCCTTGCAGGCTAAAGATTTCCGGTCTGAATGCAGTGATTTCTGAAGTACAGGAGAGCGAATTATTTGGTACAATTGATATCAGCGAATGGATGGAGGAAGAGAGAATCACAACTTTGAAGCCCGGAGCTTATAAAGTTCCGGTAGCGGTTGAGGTACCAGAGAATATGGATGTGGAAGAAGAAGCATGGATTCAGATTATCATAACAGAAGTAAAGGAAGACGAGGTATAATCATGGCTAGGCTATTTGGAACGGATGGTGTGAGAGGGATTGCAAATGAAGAACTTACACCGCTTTTGGCAATGCAGATCGGTCAGGCAGGAGCGTATGTGCTGACAATGGAGATGGCGCATACGATAGAGGCAGGACATAAACCAACGATAATGGTGGGATGTGACACACGTATCTCCGGCGATATGCTGGCGAATGCTTTGATGGCCGGAGCATGTTCGGTGGGTGCAAATTGTGTCTATGTAGGAGTGCTTCCGACTCCGGCAGTGGCATATTTGACGAAAAAGTATAAAATGAATGCGGGAGTTGTGATATCTGCATCCCATAACCCGGTAGAATTTAACGGAATTAAATTCTTTGATGGAAATGGTTATAAGCTTCCTGATATGTTGGAGGATAAGATTGAGAGCATTATCCGAAGCGGATGCAGTGGAGGCGAAGTACTGCATGAATGTGAGTCATCCAACGGAAGCACAGAATCCGATGGAAGCAAGGCGTCTGATAAAAGTGAGGCATTCCAGGGAATCAAGTTCCCAATAGGTCCGGATGTAGGAAAGATTACTTATGATATGGAGGCAAGGGAAGCATATGTCGATCATGTCATTCAAACCGTTCCAATGGATTTGACAGGTATGAAAATAGTAGTGGACTGCGCGGAGGGGGCGTCATATTATACTTCCGTGGAGGCATTGAAGCGGTTGGGTGGAAATGTGATTCCAATACATAACAGTCCGGATGGTACCAATATAAACGCAGGCTGTGGCTCTACACATATGGAAGAGCTGCAGGCGAAAGTGATTCAGGAGAAGGCGGAAATTGGTCTTGCTTTTGACGGAGATGCGGATAGACTGCTGGCTGTGGATGAGAATGGCAGAATTGTGGATGGCGACCAGATCATGGCGATTGTGGGGAATCATATCAAGAGTCAGGGGAAGTTGAAGAAGGATACCATTGTAGCTACGGTTATGAGTAATTTGGGCTTTTTCCTGATGGGGAAAAAGAATGGCCTGACAATAGAACAGACGAAGGTTGGAGATCGGTATGTATTGGAGCGCATGAGAGAGATCGGCGCAAGTCTTGGGGGAGAACAGTCAGGACATATTATATTCCTGGATGAAAGTACCACGGGTGATGGTTTGCTTAGCGCTTTGCATTTATTGCAGGTCATGGTAGATACAGGTAAGAGCCTTTCGGAATTGTCACAGATTATGGAGGTGCTGCCTCAGGCGCTTGTGAATGCCAAAGTTGCAAATAATAAGAAGGAAACATACATGGAATGTCCTGAGATTGCGGAAGCAATCGGGAAATTGGAGGAGAAATTTGCTGGAGAGGGAAGAGTGCTGATTCGTCCGTCAGGTACGGAGCCTTTGGTAAGGGTTATGATCGAGGGAAAGGATCAGCAGGTGATCAGGAAGAATGCGGAAGAGCTGGCGCATTTGATAGAAACTGTACTGCAATAGTAAAAGAGGAATTAATCTTATGGATTGAGCAGAGAAAGGAAGGGTATTTTTGCTATAAATAATTGTGGTAGATGCAAAATAGAGATAGATTGGAGGGAAGGTACAAATGGTGAGTCAGAAGGTAGTGATCAAGAATCCTACTGGCTTGCATCTCAGGCCAGCGGGGATTTTGTGTAAGGAGGCTATGCAGTTCAAATCATTAATCACATTTACATTTCGTGAAAATATCGCGAATGCGAAAAGTGTATTGAGCGTGTTGGGAGCATGTGTAAAATGTGGTGATGAGATTGAGTTTACCTGTGAAGGTGAAGATGAACAAGAAGCTCTGAAAACACTGGTTGCAGCAGTAGAAAATGGATTGGGTGAATGATGAACAAAGGGAGATGCGGCTGCATCTCCCTTTGTTTGGTAAATCAGATGACAAAATACATGTGTATCATACAGAAAGAAATTATCGGAAGGTGAAGGTATTTCCTTCTTCCACAACACAAATCATAGTTTTGCCCGTATTTAATATAATCTCATTTCCAGAATCATCGTAATATCTTGTGGCACCATAATCGCTGGTTTTCTCCCAGTTGACATGAATCCCTTTTCCATTGGTAAAAAACCAGCCGTCTCTGGTGGTATCATGACATTGAAATGCCAGATAGCCTTCGCCTAATTCTTCATATTTTACATATTGAACCAGGATATTTTTAAAAGTTAATTGTTCTCCTGTCACGGCGTCTATATGGGGACCATCCGTACTGGAAGTCAAATGTTGGGAGCGATAGTACAGACCATCTTCTTCATTATACTCGAAATAACACCTGGTCAGTGGATAGCAGCCTGACATATCAATGTATGTAGCATTTCGGGCTGCAGTATCGTACTGTGTCAGGTTATTGGGAGAAGCTTTATCAGTAAATAGAAAATGGTTGTCATCTGTGATCCCCCGATAGTTCAGGGAATATCCTTTCTGCTTGATGACATTTTCCAACCCTGAACCTGTTGCGTAAGCATTGTGGGGATTAGGCCGATCTGTGGAGCGTAAAAAAGCGGTAGAATCCGAACTGAGAAGACCGTCTATATTTTCAGTGGTTGGCATTTCGATAAGGTCATTGATGAAAAAGGGACCTCCGAAATGAACGATAAAGGCGTCCCATTCAAACGCCCAATATATATAATACGTCCGAAGGCTTCGGATATTACCGATTTTGCTCAAATTCTTCCAATCTTCATAAATGGCAAGCATTCTGGTCATCCGGCCTTCTACATTCGCTTCGTAAATAACAGAGGCTTCGGAAAGATTATAATGTGGAATGGCGGCAACCTCATTTGGTATCATTACTGCTATGGGGCGTGTAGCGGCGACATCCGCATCTACCCATTCATTTGTGAGATGGCTCCTCACCATGCCTTCCTTTGGCGGCAGAGAATCATCTTCGGTTTGGGTACCGGAAGAGGATGCGCCTGAAGATGGTATCTGAGGCAGCGCCGTGACCATAGGCGTCAGGCTGCTATTGTCAGATTCGGAAATAATAGGACTATCAATATTGTCTGTTAGTCCGCATGCGGTGAAGCTCAGCAGAATGGAAATAAATAGAATCCATAAATTTATTGTATTTTTTCTGGTTCTCATGTTTAATCTCCTGTTAAATGTATCTTATTACGAAGGATTGCTCTGTATCCAACGCGATCAAGAAGTACTTATATATTCATAGAACTATTCCTTATAGTTTACCACAAAAGTATGGAATAGTCATCGATAAGGTAAGAAAATTAAGAATTATTTATATTCATAAAAAGGTGCTTGCGTACAAAATCAGAAAATTGTATACTAAACGGGGTATATTATTCTCAGGAGAGAAAACATAACATGGTGAAGGAACGGTGCCGGAAGCGTCCGGCTAAGAAATATCAAGGGTTGTGAAGCATGTGAAGTCACAGAGGTGCACAGCAACTTTGAATAGGAGAAAACAGGATGAGTGTATTAAGTGTAATCGTGCCTTGCTATAATGAAGAAGAAAACGTAGCTCTTTTTTACACGGAGATTATGAAAATTCAGGACTTTTTTATAGAGAAGGATGTGGAGTTGGAGCTTGTCTATGTGGATGATGGTTCAAGTGATCAGACGGTTTCGGAGGTGAAGAAACTGCGGGATAAGGATGATAGAGTGCACTTGATATCATTTTCGAGAAATTTTGGTAAGGAAGCGGCTATGTTTGCCGGCCTGGAGTGTGCAAAGGGAGATTATGTGGTCATGATGGATGTGGATCTGCAGGATCCGCCGTCACTGCTGCCGGAGATGTTCTCTTATTTGGAGGAAGGTTATGACTCTGTGGCTACCAGAAGGGTGTCCAGGAAGGGGGAGCCGCCCATCAGAAGCTTATTTGCCAGGGCGTTTTATCGGCTGATGAAAAAAATCTCCAAAACGGAAATTATGGATGGCGCCAGGGATTACAGGTTGATGACAAGGCAGATGGTGGATGCCATCCTTTCCATGCGGGAATATAATCGATTTACCAAAGGAATCTTTGGATGGGTGGGGTTTCAGACCAAATGGCTGGAATATGAAAATGTAGAGCGGGCAAAAGGGGAGACAAAGTGGAATTTTTGGAAGTTGTTTTTATACTCTTTAGATGGAATTACTGCGTTTTCCACCATGCCATTGATGCTGGCGTCGGTCGTAGGCGTATTTTTCTGCGTCATAGCGTTTTTGATGATTATATTTATTATTGTGCGTAAAATGATATTCGGAGATCCTGTGTCCGGATGGCCCTCTCTCGTGTGCATTATTTTAATGACCAGTGGGGTGCAGTTTTTCTGTACAGGAATATTAGGGCAATATCTTGCGAAAACCTACATGGAGGTAAAGAAACGGCCTATTTATCTGGTGCGTGAAAAATTTTAGCATCATTCTTCCCGAACTCTTAACAAGTTCTTAGCGGCATTTTGACTTTTCTAATTGGAAATAATGTGTTAAAATCTTTTTGTTCAGAGCAGTAAGGAAGCAACAATCAACATAAGAAAGGGGAATTCATATGGAGATTATTGCTATAAAGGATTGTGAACTGGAGAAGTATATTACTGAAATTATGTTGGACATAGGAGTGCCTGCACACTTAAAGGGGTATCATTATCTGAGGGATGCTATTTTATTATCAGGGAAGGACATGGAGGTGGTCAGCAGTATTACGAAAATGCTGTATCCTACGATTGCTAAGAGATTTAAGACAACGGATCAGAAGGTAGAACGCGCAATACGTAATGCCATCGAAGTGTCATGGAGCAGAGGAAATGTGGAGACTTTTGAAAAAATGTTTGGGTATTCTATATCATCAGGAAAAACCAGACCTACGAACAGTGAATACATCGCTCGTATCGCGGATAAGGTTCGACTGGATTTTAAGGCAATGTAGACTTTACAGAAGATACAACAGTAGATAGATATGCTTCTTACTGCGAGAATGGAAAGCAGCCGGGTAAAAACCGGCTGCTTTTGTGGACTTAAGAGGATAAATATGGTAAAATATGGTAAAATGTTGGAAACAAAGAATGAACTTGATTCAGAACTGATTTAGAATTGAGTCGGATAAAATAGCAGGCTTTCGTGACCATGCGTAAAAATGTCGGAACAGAAAAACAATGAGAAGAAAAGAATAAGAGGAAGTAATGTGAAAAGAAATATATGGGTGGATTATTTCATTTTGGGTGAGATTGTCATAATTGGCCTGGCGGAAGCGGTACATTTGGCAACCATATTATCTGGCTGGACGTTTCAGCGGTGTACCATGTGGTTATTGGGGGCCGTGGGAATCGTGTGCGTATTATTGGCAGGCGTGTTGTTGTTCAAGTGTCTGGTCATGGCAAAAAACGGCAGGAGGCAGGAGGCAGGCCCAAAGCGGGTTTTGCCTGATGACAGGGCAGAGTGGATATTGCTTATAGTTTTGGCAATGCTTTTGTTCTCACAGCTACTTTTTATCTGGATGGGGCAGGGACCTTACATTGATGGTGATATGACGGTGGAGACGGTGGAAAGCTTTCTGGAAGTTGACCATATTTACCAAGTGAATCCTATGACAGGACAACCATATGCGGAGGGAATACCTTCCAGGCTGAAGATTCTGTGTCTTCCTACGCTTTATGGCAGTTTGTGCAAAATATTTGATATCAGCCCCGGAACAATGGTTTGGATGATTGTGCCAACAGTCACGTTGCTCAGTGCTTATGCAGCTTTTTACGGATTGGCCTGCAGTTTGTTCCCGGCTGCCGACAATGCCGCAGCAAGCAGTTCCAACACAGCAAATGCTGCATGTGGGAAAAGCAATTCCCGTACAATAAATGTTTCCAATGCAATGGAATCCGTGAAGAAAAAGAGGTTATGCTTTCTCATTGCAGTGTCAGTGCTTTTGTGGGCAGGGACGTATTTCCATGTAATGGATGGTTTTCAGTTGTTGTATTGCGGATGGAAGGGAACTGCCATCCGAAACGGGGTGTTGCTGCCATGGCTTATGGCGTTGTGTATTAGAAGAAAGTGGTTGTCAGCTATTTTGTGTATTCTGGCCGAAGCCTGTATGGTTTGGACCTTATATGGCATGGGTGTGTGCCTGCTTGTGACCGTGGGAATGGCTGTGGCTGACGGATGTACCAGGGAACACACCCGGACATTAACCGATTCGTTTTGGGAAGCTGACAGTGAGGAGTGTACGAAATGACAGCAATTCTGAAAAATATACAGTTGGCTTGGCTTGGATGGAAAAATTATACGGATGACGGAAAGTTGGCCGCATTGTTGCTGGCGGCGCTGTTTTTTTTGTGGTATTACAGGAAAAAGACGGAAAAACCATCTTTTTTGGGATATACTATTACTGTTACCATCTGTTGTATTTTCCCGGTGACAGCAGGCTTGCTCATGGTATACCAGACGCAATTCTATGACTATGAATGGATTTGGAGTCTGGTTCCGGTAACGGCTGTCATTGCATATGGAGCGACGTTTTTGCTGGCAGAGTGCTGGAATAATGCGGCAGAAGGCAGGGGCGATTTGACAGAGCATCCAGGTGGATTTAAAATGACACAATGGCGCAGGGGAATTCCGGTGACAGTGCTTCTGCTGGCGGTAATCGTGTTATCAGGGGGAATGGGCAGACCCTTATGGGATCGGAAGGGACAGGCAGCGGAGCGAGAGCAGGCATATGTGATATTGGATCAAATTATGGATTTATGCCCTGAAGGTGAAATTTGCCTTTGGGCGCCCAGGGAGATTATGGCGTATGCCAGGGAGCGTGACGGCCGTATCCGGCTTCCTTATGGCAGGAATATGTGGGATATTTCTCTGAATGCCTATGCCTATGATGCTTATGATGTACGGACAGTAGCAATGTATGAATGGATGGAGCAGTCAGGAAAGGCAGATACCATAGGTGTAGATACCGGAGTATCTGTGGATGCTGTAGTACCCGTAGATGTCATAAATACTGATGTCATTAGTACCAAGGCCCTGGGCAGTGATACTGTTTCTATGGCCCTGGAGGTATGTATACAGTATGCGCAGGATGCGGGAGTGGATTGTGTTGTGCTTCCGGAAACGGTATCTCAGGAGACAATACAAAGGATGGAAACAGCTTTGCATACCGAAGCAAGGCTGACGGAGGGGTATTGGATATTGTATGGACGAGCTGATTAGTATCATTGTACCTGTTTATAATGTGGAAAAGTATATTCTTGAGACGTTGGAATGTGTTGCCGCACAGACCTATCCCAAATGGGAGCTTCTCCTTGTGGAGGATGGCAGCCAGGACAGAACGGCGGAAATCATTGAGCAGTATGTGGAAGAAAAGGGAGAATCCAGAATCCGCCTGATCAGACAGCCTTCCAATCAGGGAGCAGCCAGGTCCAGGAACAGAGGGTTGCGGGAGGCAGCAGGGAGGTACATTGCCTATTTAGATGCTGACGATCTGTGGGTACCTGAAAAGCTGGAGAAAGAGCTGCATTTTTTGAAAGAAAGAGATGCTGCATTTGTGTTTACCGGTTATGAGTTTGCGGATGAACAGGGCAGAGGAACCGGAAAGGTGGTTCGTGTGCCGGAGACGTTAAATTACAGGCAGGCTTTGAGCAATACGACTATTTTTACCACCACAGTCATGTTTGACACTGCCAAAATTGGTAAGGAACAGTTGGAGATGCCCATAGTCAAAAGTGAAGATACTGCACTTTGGTTCCAAGTGCTGCGCAGCGGCTACCTTGCCCATGGATTGGATGAAAACCTGGCCAGGTACCGCAGGGCGGGAAAAACGCTTTCTTCTAATAAGCTGGAGGCAATCCGGCGCATTTGGAATTTGTACCGGCAGAATGAGGGATTGGGTGTTTTGAACAGCATATATCATTTTTGCTTTTGGGCGTTCAGAGCCGTGAAAAGAAGGGTATAGTAATAAGGGGGGTTTTGTGATATACTAAGAACAATGTATTGCCTTTGTATTTTTTTGCCAATTGATTTTCATATAGGGAGGAACCCTGTTTTGAGGATAAATACCAACGAAGAAAAGCTTAGACAATTGGAAACTTTTAAGAGATTAATCAATCTGAGTCTGACAGCCATATGTCTGGGACTGGAGATAGGTGTGTTTGCTTACCATTGGGTGTTTCACTTCCAGCATAGCGTGGTGGAAGGACTGCGGAATTTCTGGTTTAAGGGACATTTGCTTGAGATTGCCATTTATGCCTTTGTATTGTTTATGCTGTCCGCTATGTATGGAGGAATGCGCCTGGGATATTTGAAGAATTCGGAAGTGATATTTTCCCAGGTGTTCTCCACGTTAATGGCCAATATATTCATATATGCAGAGCTTTCGGTTATGGCATACCAGCTTTTTGTGCCAGATGTGTTCCTGACCATGACAGTGGAGCAGGTACTCATTGTCATTATATACATCAATGCCGCAAACCGTCTCTATCGTGCTATTTTTCCGCCCCGCAGACTTCTGCTGGTGCATGGGGAAAGGCCCATAGAGGGGTTCTGCAGTAAGGTGGAGAGCCGGAAGGATAAGTATGTGATCGTTAAAAAAGTCTCTGTGAAAGCAGGGGTGGAAAAGGTGTGTGATGCGATTACGCAGTCATATGAAACAGGCGAATGCAATGCGGTTGTGCTGGGTGATATTTCCGTAGAAGAGAGAACGCCTTTGCTTAAGTTCTGCTATGGGCATTCCATTCGGGTGTATCTGCTTCCCAAGATTACGGATGTGATTTTACTGGGAGCGGAAGAGCTGCATGTGTTTGACACACCGCTTCTGCTGACCAGGGAATACAGTCTTACGGTGGAACAGCGTTTTGTCAAGAGGCTTATAGATATCATATGTGCATTGCTTTTGTTAGTGATTGCTTCTCCTTTTATGCTGATTACGGCCATTGCAGTGAAACTCTATGACGGCGGTCCGGTTTTGTACAAGCAGGTAAGGTGTACACAGAATCAGAGAAAATTTTATATTATGAAATTCCGCAGTATGCGGGTGGATGCGGAGAAGGATGGCGTGGCCAGACTTGCGCAGAAAAATGATGATCGCATTACGCCCATCGGAAAAGTGATTAGAAAGTGCCGGCTTGACGAACTGCCTCAGCTCATCAATATTCTCAAAGGGGACATGTCCTTCATCGGCCCCAGACCGGAACGGCCGGAGATTATTGCAAAATATACGGCGCTTATGCCGGAATTTGCCTATCGTATGAAGGTGAAGGCAGGGCTTGCGGGATTTGCACAGGTTTATGGAAAATATAACACTTCTCCTTATGATAAATTGAAGCTTGATTTGACTTATATTGAAAATTATTCCGTGGTGCTGGATGTGAAGCTGATGCTGCTGACGCTGAAGATTATATTCTGGCCGGACAGTACAGAAGGGGTGGAAGAGGAACAAATTACTGCTTTGAGAGAAGAAAAGGAGAGAAGGGGGCAGGAGGAAGAATGACATATGGAAAGGAACCCTTTGACCTGCGCCTTACCATGCTTTGCATGTACCGCAGGCTGCCTATGATATTAATAGTTACGTTATTGGGGACATGTTTGTTCGGCGGCGGATATTATGTGAAAAATGTGCTGCTGCGTGATCAGCGTTTTTATACTGCCACATCTATTTATCAGGTGGCATATGCAGCGGAAGAGAAGGATGTGGGAGCTGTCTATATCAATCAGACGAGCTGGAATACCTATCTGCAGTCACAGATGTTTTTGGATGCGGTGCGGTTCCATTTGGCGGAAAGCGTGGAGGGAAAGGCAGAAACTGAAGGAGAGGATTATGGTGAGATTCCGGAGCGAGAGGCGTTAGGAGAGATGCTGCAGGCATTTTTGGCTTCTGATTTGCGGGTGCCGTCAACAACAGTGACCACAGACAGTCCGGAGAAAAGTATCTGGATTGCGCAGGCAGTGGAGGCAGCCATGACGCAGGAGTTTGCCGGGGAGATTCGGGAGATTGCGTCTATCACTGTGATTGATCCGGGAAACAGGGCACAGGAGGTCATTCCTGATGTGAGGGTGGGAAGGGCATTTGCGCTCAGTGCTGTGCTTTCCTGCTTTTTCGTGATTGTGGCGGTATTGCTGCAGATTACAGGGGAAGACGGATTACGGCTGCCTTCCACCATTTGGAAACGGTATGGAGTGAGGACGGCAGGCACCATAGAAAGCAGAGAATTGAGAGAGAATCTTCGGTATTTTTTCCGGAGGGAGGATGTGGAAGGAGATTTCTTAAAACGGGTGGCGGTCTGTGCGGTACAGGAGCAGGTGGATGCCTTGGAGGTGCTAAAAAGGCTGCGGCAAGTATGTCCGGAGATGATAGGAGTCCGGGAAGGGAATACAAGTGAAGACGGCGGAACGGATGGGTGGTTTGCTGTGCCTTCACCGTTGCAGTATCCGGAAAACAGTAAGGAACTGCGCAGCGCGGAAGGAATTTTACTGGCAGTGCGGGCGGGCGCCCATGGGGGCAGGCAGTTTGAGCGTGTTTTGGAATATCTGCAGCAGCAGGACTGTAAAGTGACAGCGGCTATTTTATGGGAAGTGGATGAGAAATTAGTGCGCTGGTATTATAAGTGTGCAAAGAAATTCTAAGCATGGCTGAAGTGTGAGAAAGTGCATTGTGGAGAGAACAATAGAAAAGGTGGATGTGGATGCGGGTACAGGTGTTAGCATCGGTGATGAATGAGGAGCCTGGCGCACTGGTGCACCGGATGCGGTTGTCATCGGATGCGATTATCATTAATCAGTGCGACAGGCTTGGATATGAGGAAATAGAATATCAGGGCCATCAGGTGCGCTTCTATTCCTTTCCGGACAAGGGGGTGGGCAGAAGCCGTAATGAGGCTATTTTAAGGTCGGATGGAGATATCTGTATATTTGCGGATGCGGACCTTGTATATGAACCGGGGTATGGGGAGGCGGTCAAAGCGGAATTTGAGCGAAATCCGAAAGCGGATATGATTCTGTTCAACGTGGTGGTGGAGGAGGCGCGCAGAACATATCATATTACGGAGCGGAAGCGGGTGCATTGGTACAACTGCGGCCGGTATGGAGCGGTGAGTTTTGCGGTGCGAAGGGAAAGTCTCCTTTCTTCCGGGGTGACATTTTCACTGTTGTTCGGCGGCGGGGCAAAGTACAGCAATGGGGAGGACAGTTTATTTTTGAAGGAATTTATGGACAAGGGATATTCGGTGTATACGGCACCGGTTACCATTGCACGTGAAATGCCCGGCGAGTCCACTTGGTTTGAAGGATACGACAAAAAGTTCTTCTATGACAGGGGGGTATTGTACCGATATCTGTATGGAAGACTTGGACGGTTAATGGCACTGCGGTTTCTGTTGGCACATCGGAGCAGGCTTTGCGAGAAAGTGCCCCTTAGACAAGCTTATGCGTGGATGAAAGGCGGAATTGCTTATGATAAATAGCACTGAGATGTATGGAATTTGCGCAATGGGATTTGTGATGCTGCAGAGCGGAAACGAGAGGTTGGTATGGAGCGAAGTGCCTTGATCTATATCCTGTTGACAGTGGTCACTGTGGTATTGGGATTGTGGGTGGATAACAGGGATTATGTGGCAGGATATATCCAGGGAGGAAGAGAGTTCGGCAGTCGGCCGGGTTGGGATCGGCAGCAGGCCAGGAACACGGTTGCAATGGTTGCTGTTTACTGCCTTATGGCAGGGGTGTCGGCCTGCAGGATTGCGGTAGGGAATGATTACTGGGTCTACCGGGATAATTTCAAGTTGATCGCCCAGGGGCGGTATGTGTCTTCGGAGGTTGGGTTTAATTATATCGTAAAATGGATGCAGATGTTGTTTGGATATGACAATTATCTACCCATTTTCGCTTTATTTTCCATAGTGACGGTCTTCTTTTTTGTGAAGGCACTCCATGACCAGGGAGGGAGTTTTGCGTTTTCACTGTATTTATTGATGACGGGAGGCTTTTATTTTAACAGTCTGAATTCGGTTCGGTATTATCTTGCCCTGGCGGTAGCGCTTTATGCCATGAAATATGTGCTGCGGGGAGCGTATGGGAAGTTCATTCTGTGTATCCTGGCAGGGGCTTTGTTTCATAAGTCTGTTTTACTGGTGATTCCGGTATATATGGCAGCACGTTTCCTGGCAGCGATACATTTGAAAAAGTGGCATTATATGGCGGGGAGCATTTTTATCGCAACGCTCATTTTCGGACAAAATTATTATCGGGAAATTATATTTTATTTTTATCCGTACTATCGGGATTCTATGTTTGATTCCGGGCAGTTGTCCTATGTCAATATTATGAAATGTATTGGTGTGCTGGCGCTTAGTCTAATCTGTTATGGGCATAGTTTAAAGGGGAATCTGCAGAATCGTTTTTACTTTTTTCTGAACCTGTTCGGACTGGTGACATATTGCTGCGGTTCCTTTATACCGGAGGTATCCAGGGTAGGATATTATATGATTATATCTCAGGTGTTCCTGATTCCCGGACTGTTGAGCGGGATAAAGAAAGTCTGGTTTGGAAGGCTCTGCAGGGCAGGCGTCATAAGTGCTTTTGCCATTTATTTCGTGTTCCTGTTAAGGGGGATGTATGCGGTGGATGTAAGGCTGCTGCCTTATTTAAACTGGATATTTAATTGAACGAAGTGCGGAGGAAATGAAGATTTTCCAGGTTATTTCCGGAAAACGCAGGCGACACTGCTGCTGAGGCGGCTTGGGAGTTGGAGTGGAAGATGAAGGTTTTATGGCTATGTAATATTATGTTGCCGATGATTGCGGAACAACTGCATATGGAGACATCCAATAAAGAAGGATGGCTGAGTGGACTGGCGGATGCGGTGTTGGAGCGGCGGCAGGAAAATGGCATTGAACTGTCCATAGCGTTTCCGGTGGGGAGAAATTTCCAGGCATTGTTGGGAAAAGGCGGCAAAATAAGAAAAAAATCCCCAGAGGCGAGATGTGATTTGTCGTCAGCGCACTTTGTGGAAGATGCGGGGCGGTTTCTGGCCGGCGGAATTTTTAAGGTGGTTATTTCCGCACGAGGTACCAATATTGTTTGTTATGGCTTTCCGGAGGATGTGAGTCATGCGGAGCGTTATGATGAGGCATTGGAGGAAAGTCTGAGAAGGGTTGTAGAAGATGCGGAGCCGGATCTTGTGCATTGTTTTGGAACAGAATATCCCCATACGCTGGCAATGTGCAGGATATTTCCCAGGAAGGACAGGCTTTTGGCGGGGTTACAGGGGCTTTGTACCTTGTATGCGGAAGCGTATTATGCGAATTTGCCGGAGCAGGTGATTCATTCTGTGACATTTCGGGATTATCTGAAACAGGACAGCCTGGTGCAGCAGCAGGAAAAATTCGCAAAACGGGGAGAAATGGAGAGAGAAGCCATTGGGTTAGCAGGAAATGTTACCGGAAGAACCCAGTGGGACAGGGCATTTACACAGGAATGGAATCCCGGCGCACGATATTTTCACATGAATGAAACTTTGCGAAGAGAATTCTATGGGCCAGTATGGGAAGCCGACAAATGTATTCCACATTCTATTTTTGTAAGTCAGGGGGATTATCCCTTGAAGGGGCTGCATTATGTATTGTCGGCATTGCCGGCGATGATGGATCAATATCCGGATGTCAAGGTGTATGTGGCGGGAAACAGCATTGTCCGGTGCAGTACTGTGAAGGAGAGGCTGAAGCTGTCTGCTTATGGGAAATATCTGCTTCGGCTGGTGGAGCGAAACGCGTTAGAAGATCGGGTGACGTTTCTGGGAAAGTTGAGTGCAGAGCAGATGAGGGACAGATATCTGGTGAGCCATTTGTATTTGTGTCCTTCCGCTTTGGAGAATTCGCCCAATTCTCTTGGGGAAGCTATGTTGTTGGGGATGCCTTGTGTCAGTGCGGATGTGGGCGGTATATCCAGTTTGTTTACCGGGAAGGAAGATGGTATTTTGTATGAAGGGTTCCGAGTGGGGAGAAAAGGGAATTCACAGGAAGAAGCTGACAGAATTGCCGAGAATCTTGCGGCGGCGGTGAATGAGATGTGGGGAAGTCCGGGAAACATGCGGGAATACTGCAAGAATGCCAGAAAACGGGCTTTGATTACCCATGACCAGGACAGCAATTATAGAAGAATGATAGAGATATATGGAATGATTTGCAATGGTGTGAGGAAGGAAGCAGAGGATTGAAGTATATGAAGGTTGCGTTTGTATCCAATTACATTAATCATCACCAGATTCCCTTTTGCAATGCCATGAATGCACTTCTGGCGGGGGCATTCACGTTTGTACAGACGGAGCCCATGGAAGAAGAGCGTGTGCGGATGGGATGGCATGAGGCGGAGCGGCCCTCGTATGTACATTACTATTATGAGGAAGAGGAATATTGCAGACAACTGATTCTTGATTGTGATGTGGTATTGTTCGGTGGGACGGACGAGGAATCTTATATTGCGGAGCGCCTGGAGATTGGCAGTCTGACCATCCGTATCAGCGAGCGTTTATATAAGACAGGGCAATGGAAGGCAGTTTCCCCCAGGGGATTGAAAAAGAAGTACAGAGATCACACCAGATACAGGAAGGCTCCGGTATACCTCTTATGCGCAGGTGGGTATGTGCCTTCGGATTTCCATATTGTCAGGGCCTATCCGGGAAAAATGTTTTGCTGGGGATATTTTCCTGAGACAAAAAAGTATGACATAGAGAAGCTTCTGGAAGGAAAAGGGTATGAGGATGGGGAAGGCGGAAAAAGGGTTCCGTATTTTTTATGGGCGGCGAGAATGATAGATTGGAAACATCCGGAGCTGGCGATGGAGACGGCCAGACACCTGAAGGATAAGGGGATTCCTTTCCACATGGACCTCATTGGAGACGGGCAGATGCGCCCGGAAATGGAAGCGTTGGCTGACAGATATGGACTGAGGGAGCAGGTCGCTTTTTTGGGGTATCAGCCGCCGGAGCAGGTGCGGCAATTTATGGAGAAGGCGGACGTATTTCTGTTTACCAGTGATAGAAAGGAGGGATGGGGGGCGGTTGCAAATGAGGCGATGAACAGCGGTTGTGCGGTGATTGCAGATCATATGATCGGAGCTGTGCCGTTTCTGCTGAGAAGCGGAGAAAATGGATTCATCTATGAGGATAAAAAGGCGAAGCAGTTGTTTTCTCTGGCAGAGCTGCTGGCAAAGGATCAGGCGTTTTGCAGGAGGCTTGGCAGGAATGCGTATAGAACGATTACGGAAGTGTGGAATGCCGAAAATGCTGCAAAACGATTGATGGAGTTGATTGCGCAGATGCTTCGGCAGGATGGCGGGGGCAAAGGGCCGGGGGTACTGTCAGAGGAGAAGGTTTGTGAGGAACAATGGACAGGAAGCGGCCTGGCTCCCTGTTCACCGGCGCCGATTTTGTCAGAATACCGAGGACGCAGTCTTGCAGCATTTCGCGGCAGAACCTGAACCCATGGAAGTTTATACTCAAGACCGCCGGACTTTACCAATCTATTCAAGGCATGAATATGGCTGGCGGTCTTTCGTTATACATTTTGTCTGGCAAATGTTACCGTTCATGAGTATAAAATTGCAGATTCCCGGATGGGGGAAGTGTGAACGGAATGAAGATTGGCTGTGCAGCCGGATGCTGAAAGGGCGGTGGCGGAACTGGAAGAAAAAATGAAAACAAAAGACACTCCATTACTTACGATTATTGTACCTGCATATAATATTGTTCCATATCTTCCCAGGTGTATCCATTCCATTACGGCGCAGACCTATGGACATTTGGAAATTCTCCTGGTAGATGATGGGTCCACAGACGGAACCGGGGAACTTTGTGATAAGCTTGCAAAGGAGGATGCGCGTATCAAGGTGTTTCACAAGGAAAATGGCGGTTCTTCTTCTGCCAGGAATCTGGCGCTGAAGCATGTTTCCGGACAGTATGTGGGGTTTGTGGACAGTGATGATTATATTGATAGCCATATGTATGAGCGGCTGTTGGAAGGAATCAGGAAATTTCAGGTGCCTGTGGCGCAGATAGGCAGGGATGAGATAGACCAGGAGGGCAATTTGCTTCCCAATATCTGTGAACCGCCTGTTCGGCCAACGTTGGTGAATAGTGCGGTTTTTTTGAAGGAATTGCTGCTTCATTGGGGGGATTGTTCCTTTTGTACGAAATTGGTGCATAGGGATTTGTTTCCTGAGGAAGGATTTCCCTTGGGAAAACTGAATGAGGATTTCAATCTGTTGATACGGATGTTGGGCAGAATAGAAAAGCTGGTGTCATTGCCGGAGCAGGCGTATCACGTGTTTTATCGGGTGGGAAGTAATTCGCGGAAGGAAGAGAAGACAGCTTTTTCCAGGGTATTTGAAGATAGTGTGGAGAATGCGGATATGGTAATGGCCCTTGTGAAGAGGCAGTACCCGGAGTTGGAAGAGACGGCATTTCGATTTGGCATATTTCAGAGACTGGAGTATCTGCTGCACATCCCCATACAGCAGATGAGGGCTGACAACAAAATGTATCGTGATATTGTGAGGTATATGCGTAAGAATTGGCTGCGTTCCATGGGCAATCCAATTCTTACAGGGAAAAACAAAGTGTATCATACCTTATTTGCCATTGCACCGAAGACATTGAGGAAGGTACATGCTGCCTGGCGGCTTCGTGCGGATGGATAGGAGGCTGCCTTCCATAAGGAGCTAATCATAGGCCGCCTGCGCATTTATTGAGAGATTTTTTCTGAATTTCAGGCTTTTAATGAATGCAAATGTTGATGATATTTCAGGAGCGGGAACGAAGGATTTCTCGCAGGGAGATTGCAGATGAAGAAATTGAATGATGTCAAAGAGGGCATATTACAGATACCTGCCAACCGGATTGCGCTGTTGGTGATAGCGGATTTGCTGTCCATTCTATTAGCTTCCGTACTAAGCTTATATGTGAGGCATGATTTTAAATTTATGGATATTCGGCGGTCATTTTGGGTCGGAATCGTACAGTGCTATTTCCCCAATGTGATTATTACATTGATTGTGTTCAGTGCATTTCGGCTTTATAATAGTGTCTGGCGGTATGCTTCCGATACGGAATTACTCAATAATGTGATGGCGGTATTTACGTGCGCCATTCTGCAGCCTGTGATTTGCCTGCTGTTGAAGGTGAAGCTGCCTACCAGTCATCCATTTTTCTATGGTATGTTCCTGTTGATCCTTACGGCGGGGGTTCGTTTCAGTTATCGTATTGTGCGTCTGTTCCAGAACAGGAGGCTCAATCGCAGGAAGCTGCGGTCCCGTATCAATTGTATGATCGTGGGGGCAGGGGCGGCCGGAAATACGATTATGAAAGAGATAGAAACCAGTCATTACTTGAATATGTATGTGTCCTGTGTCATTGATGATCATAGCGGCTGTCATGGCAAATATCTGCGGGGCGTTCCCATTGTGGGGGGCAGGGAGTGTATTGCGGATTGTGTTCGCAAGTATGATATTGATGAGATTATCATTGCGATTCCATCTGCCAATCGGACTGCATTGCGGCCCATTTTGGACATCTGTAAGGAAACAGGCGCTAAGATGCGGATATTGCCGGGGATGTATCAGCTCATCAATGGGGATGTGGATGTCTCTCAGTTGAGGGAGGTTCAGATTGAAGATTTACTGGGGAGGGACCCAATAGAAGTCAATGTGGATGAAATCATTGATTATGTGTGTAACAAGGTGGTGCTTGTGACAGGCGGCGGTGGGTCTATCGGCAGCGAGCTATGCAGGCAGATAGCACAGCATAATCCAAAGCTGCTGATTATTTTTGATATCTATGAAAACAGTACTTATGAGATACAGCAGGAGTTGAAGATGAAGTATCCGGATCTGCATTTGGAAGTGCTGATCGGCTCTGTGCGCAATACGGCAAGGGTGGAGGATGTTTTCCGGCGTTATCAACCGGATATTGTATATCATGCGGCGGCGCATAAGCATGTGCCTTTGATGGAGGACAGTCCCAGAGAGGCGGTTAAAAATAATGTCTTTGGCACATTGAAGGTTGCAAAGGCGGCAGACAGATATGGCACGAAGCGTTTTGTGATGATTTCCACGGATAAGGCGGTGAATCCCACAAATGTAATGGGGGCAAGTAAGCGTATCTGTGAGATGATTATTCAAAATCTGAACCTGAAATCCAGGACGGAGTTCGTGGCTGTGCGGTTTGGCAATGTGCTGGGCAGCAATGGCAGTGTCATTCCGCTGTTTAAGAAGCAGATAGAACAAGGTGGGCCTGTGACTGTCACCAGTCCGGATATTGTCCGATATTTTATGACCATACCGGAGGCGGTTTCTTTGGTATTGCAGGCAGGTGCTTATGCTAAGGGCGGAGAGATTTTTGTATTGGATATGGGGGAACCCATGAATATTGTGGAGTTGGCCAAGAATCTAATCAAGCTTTCCGGGTTGAAGGTGGATGAGGATATTAAGATTGAGTTTATTGGTCTCAGGCCCGGAGAAAAAATGTATGAAGAGCTTCTGATGAATGAGGAAGGGCTGCAGGAGACGGCCAATAAGATGATTTATATTGGGAAACCGATAGAATTTGATTCGGAGTTGTTCGAGGAACAGTTGGAGAGGCTGTATGAGATGGCGTTGGATGAACAGGGAGATATTCGCCAAATGATAAAAGAAATTGTGCCCACCTACCAGTGTGAAAAGAATTTCTAAGGCGGTAAAGTACACCACCTAAGAAATTCTACGCTTCCAAAGAGCGGAAGCTATTCACACGGAAGAATGCCCCAAGTGCAGGGTCATTCTTCCCGCAAGTAAGCAGTGAAAAGAATTTCTAAGGCGGTAAAGTACACCGCCTAAGAAATTCTACGCTTCCAAAGAGCGGAAGCTATTCACACGGAAGAATGCCC